>CATPCO010000325.1 GCA_955652925.1 uncultured Xanthobacteraceae bacterium
CCTGATACAATATGTCCGGCTAATATAACGCACCGCCCGTCGGCTGGGCAAAGGCGCGCGGGCGGCATCATTTCGCGCGCCTAGGCCCGCCAATAAAGCCGCATCGGATTGTCGAGCAGCAGCGCCTGCTGCTGGGCCGCCGCGGGGGCAATTTTGGGGATGTAGTCGACCAGCACGCCGTCGTCCGGCGCCTCTTTCTTCATGTTCGGATGGGGCCAATCGGTTCCCCAGATGACGCGATCAGGAAAACGCTCGACCAGCGCGCGCCCGAACGGCACAACGTCATCGTAGGGCGGGCCCGCCAGGCTCATCCGTTCGGGACACGTCACCTTCACCCAGAAATTCGAATGCGTCTCCATCAGCTTGTGGAAGCGCAGGTTCTCGGGGTGATCGACGCCCTTCTGCACGCCCGGCGTACCCATGTGGTCTACCACGACGGTCGTAGGGAGCGACGTGAAGAATGGCTCAAGCTCCGGCAAATCCGGCATCTCGAAATACACCACGATGTGCCACCCCAGCGGGGCCACCCGAGCGGCAATGCGCGCAAGCACGTCGCGCGGGGTGAAATCGACGAGCCGCTTGATGAAGTTGAAGCGAACGCCCTTGACGCCCGCGCGGTCCATCCACTTGAGCTCGTCCTGCGTGACCTCCTCACCCACGAAAGCCACGCCCTTGGCCTTGCCGCCGGAACTCTCCAGCGCGTCCACCATGGCGCGGTTGTCCTTGCTGTGACAGCTCGCCTGGACGATCACGTTCTTGTCCAGACCGAGAAAATCACGCAGCGCGAAGAGCTTCTGCTTCGGCGCATCGCAAGGCGTGTATTTGCGCTCCGGCGCATAGGGAAATCTCGCTTCCGGTCCGAACACGTGACAATGGGCATCGACCGCGCCCGGTGGGGGCTTGTATTTCGGCTTGGACGGGTTGCGATGAAACGGAATGTAGCCGGGGCTCATCGGCACGGGGGTGTCTCCAAGAAGGTAGCCCGGACTGAGCGAAGCGACATCCGGGGACCAACCGCGAAATAGGCAAGATCCCCGGATTTCGCTGCGCTCAATCCGGGCTACGATTTTAGACTCGCTCCATCGCCAGCGAGACGCCTTGACCGACGCCGACGCACATGGTGGCAAGCGCGAGTTTGCCGCCGCGCTCCTCCAAACCGTGCACGGCAGTGAGCGCAAGGCGCGCACCCGACATGCCCAGCGGGTGACCAAGCGCAATGGCCCCCCCGTGGGGATTGACGTGCTCGGCATCGTCGCGCACGCCCAGCTGGCGCAGACAGGCAAGCCCCTGCGACGCGAACGCCTCATTGATCTCGATCAGATCGAAATCCCCGATCTTGAGTCCCAAACGTTCCATCAGCTTGCGGGTAGACGGCACGGGGCCAATGCCCATGACCCGCGGCGGCACCGCCGCCGACGCCATGCCGAGGACGCGCGCGCGAGGCGTAAGGCCGTGGCGCTCGGCGGCACTCGCAGAAGCCAGGATCACCGCGGCCGCGCCATCATTGATGCCGGAAGCATTGCCGGCGGTGATTGTGCCGGGATTACGGGCAAAGGGCTTGAGCTTGGCCAAGCCCGCAAGCGTGGTCTGCGGACGTGGATGCTCGTCTTTGTCGACCGTGATCGGGCCGGCTTTGCCACCCGGCGCCTCGACCGGGACGATCTCTTGCGCAAAGTAGCCGGTCGCCATTGCCTTGCCGGCGCGCTCCTGGGAGCGCAGCGCAAATGCATCCTGATCGGCGCGGGAGACCTGATATTCCTGCGCAACGTTCTCGCCGGTCTCGGCCATGGAATCCACGCCGTATTGCGCCTTGATCAAGGGATTGATGAAGCGCCAGCCCAGCGTCGTGTCGCCGACCTCGGCGCTGCGCGCAAATGCCTCCTGTGCTTTCGCCATCACAAAGGGTGCGCGCGTCATGGATTCGACCCCTCCCGCAATGGCGAAGTCGATCTCGCCGCAACGAATGGCGCGCGCCACATCGCCGATGGCGTTGAGCCCCGAGGCGCAAAGACGATTGACCGTGATGCCGGGAACGGATTCGGGAATACCCGCCAGGAGAAGCGCCATGCGGGCAACATTGCGATTGTCCTCACCCGCCTGGTTGGCGCAGCCGAGCACCACCTCATCGAGTGCCGACCAGTCGACATCGGGATGGCGCGCGACCAGTGCCTTGATCGGGATGGCGGCAAGGTCATCGGTGCGCACATGCGCAAGCGCGCCGCCGTAACGGCCGATCGGGGTGCGAACCGCGTCGCAAATGAAGACGTCTCGAAGCTCTGTCATGTGGGTTGATCCTTATGCTGCTTCGCCATGGGCGCGGGCGGTGCGGACGTGTAGTTCGCGCAGTGTAGAAAGCTCCTGCTGCGTGGGCGGGGCAGTCTCGCGGACGTCGGAGGCAAAACGCACCGGCCAACCCGTATTGGCTTCGATCTGCTCGCGCGTCACCCCGGATGGATCGAGGTTACCCCTTTGCTTCATTTACGAGGCTACGCTGGTAGGGTCAAATGTCCCTCGCAGCCCCGGGGCGAGAACCATGAACATCATCTCCAGCGAGCCGATCTTCCAGGTTCATGCCGAGCTCGCCGACATCCGGCATTTCGGGCGCACGCCCTACGGTGAGCGCCGGGTCATCGATATTATCGGTGGCCAGGTGGAGGGGCCAAAGCTCAAGGGCCGCATTCTGCCAGGCGCGGACTGGCAGGTCGTGTGGGAGGACGGCACAGCCGACCTTACCGCCCGTTACGGTATTGAGACCGAGGCCGGCGCCCGCGTGCTGGTGCGAAGCGAGGGACTGCGGCACGGTCCGCCCGATGTGCTGGCCGCGTTGGCGAGGGGGGAATCAGTCGATGAAATCCGCTATTATTTCCGCACTGTCATGCGCTTTGAGGCGTCCGACCCCTCCGTCGATTGGCTCAACCGCATTATTGCCATTGCCCGCGGCGCGCGTGACCGCAATGCTGTGCGGCTGCGCGTCTATGAGGTGCTGTAAGGCCATCAAGCACATTGTCAAGATCGGCTAGCCCGACGCATGGCAACATTGGAGCAGCAGCGCACGCAAGTACCGGCGGTACGGCCGCCCAGGCCGGTCCGCCTCGGCCCGCGCGATGTGAAAGTGGAGCAGCGGCCGGACGGCACGTTCTATCTGGAATCGCCGCACGCGTTGGCGTCCTATCCGGCAAAGCTGACCGAACGGCTCGAACATTGGGCCGCCGCGGCGCCGGAGCGTACTTTTCTGGCGCAGCGCCGAACTGGTGGCGATTGGCAGCGGGTGAGCTACCGCGAGACGCTCGATGCGGTCCGTCGCATAGGAGCCGCGCTGATAACGCGCAATTTATCGCCGGAGCGGCCGATCCTCATTCTTTCAGGAAACTCGATTGAACACGCGCTCCTGGGGCTTGCCGCGAATTTCGTCGGGATTCCCTATGCGCCGGTATCTCCTGCCTACGCTCTTCTCTCGACCGATTTCAAGAAGCTGAAATACATTTTCGACCTGCTCACGCCGGGTCTCGTCTTTGTGGCCGACGGCAATCCATTTCGCCGTGCGCTTGAGGGGTCGGCTCCGCCTGACATCGAGATCGTGGTCGCGCGCAATTCCATCCCTAACCGGCGGATCACGCAATTTGAGCAACTGATATCATCGGCAGGAACATCAGCCGCCGAGGCCGCCCACCAGAAAGTCGGACCCGACACCATCGCCAAGTTCCTGTTCACCTCCGGCTCGACCGGCACGCCCAAGGCCGTCATCAACACGCAGCGCATGTGGTGCTCCAACCAGGCCATGATCCTTTCTCAGCTCGCCTATTTCGCGGACGAGCCGCCCGTGATCATGGATTGGGCGCCGTGGAATCATACTGCCGGCGGCAACCACAATTTCGGATTCGTGCTCTACAATGGTGGCACCCTCTATATCGACGAAGGCAAGCCTGTCGCAGGCGAGATCGAAAGCACGGTGAGGAATCTGCGCGAGGTCGCAACCAACTGGTATTTCACGGTACCGAAGGGCTATGAGGCATTGCTGCCCTATTTCCGCGTCGACAAGGAGCTGTGCAGGACCTTCTTCAGCAAGCTCAAAGTCCTGTGGTTCGCCGGCGCCGCGCTCTCGCAATCCGTGTTCGACGAGATGCAGGAGCTTGCTTTCGCGGCCTGTGGCGAGCGCATCATGTTCCTGACCGGCCTTGGCGCGACCGAGACTGCGCCCATGGCGCTCGCGCGAACCTGGCAAAGCGAGAACTCGCTCAATGTTGGCTTGCCGGTATCGGGGGTGGAGCTCAAGCTGGTCCCACCGCAAGTCGGGCTTGCCCGACTTGCGCAATATAGTTCGGAACCCGGGCCTGCCCGGGTTCCGTTGCAAGTCGGGCTTGCGCGACTTGCGCAATATAGCTCGGAGGACCGGTTGGAGGCGCGGCTGCGCGGGCCCAATATCACGCCGGGCTATTGGCGCCAGGATGAGTTGACGGCTGCGGCCTTCGATGAAGAGGGCTTTTATCGGCTCGGCGACGCACTCAAGTTCGAAAATCCGCAGCGGCCCGAAAGCGGTCTGCTCTTCGATGGCCGCGTCAGCTAGGATTTCAAGCTTATGACCGGGACCTGGGTGAATGTCGGCGCCCTGCGCGCGCGCCTGTTAGCCCATTTGGAGCCTTATGCCCGTGACGTCGTGATTGCCGGTGCCGATCGCGACGAGATCGGCGCGCTCATTTTTCCCAATATCGATGCCTGCCGTGGGCTTGCAAAGGATGCGTCGGTGGACATGACGGAGGATCCCGGTGTGCTCGCGGAGTTTCATGCCCGGCTCAACATTTTTGCCCGCTCGAGCACGGGGAGTTCGAACCGGGTAACGCGGGCGATTGTGCTGAAGCATCCACCTTCGCTTGATGGTGGCAAGATGACGGATAAGGGATCCATCAATCAGCGTGCGGTGCTCACCCGCCGCGCCGATGTGGTTTCAGAACTCTATGCCCGTGTCCCCTCTGCGCGGGTGCTTGTGATCGACAGGGAGCGTTGACGCAACATGGACATCAAAGGACATACCGCGATCGTAACCGGCGGCGCTTCGGGATTGGGGGCAGCTTGTGCAGTCATGCTTGCGCAAGCCGGCGCCAAGGTCACATGCATGGACGTCAACGTCGAAGGCGCACGCAACGTCGCCAAAGACATTGGCGGCCACGCCGTGCGCTGTGACGTGACCGATGCCGAGCAATCCGCTGCCGCGCTCGCCGATGCACGCGGCCAGTACGGTCCCGCGCGTATTCTCATCAACTGCGCCGGCGTCGGACCGGCCAAGCGTATCGTAGGGCGCGACGGTCCGATGCCGCTCGGCGATTTTGAGCGCGTCATCAAGATCAATCTCATCGGCACCTTCAATCTGATGCGGCTTGCGGCTGCCGACATGCAGGGCCTCTCCACGCTCGCCGAGGGCGAGCGCGGCGTCATCATCACTGTTGCCTCGGTCGCTGCCTTTGAAGGACAGATCGGCCAAGCCGCCTATTCCGCATCCAAAGGCGGCATCGCTGCGCTTACCATGCCGGCAGCGCGCGAATTCGCCCAATTCGGCATTCGCGTCATGTGCATCGCGCCCGGCATTTTTCACACGCCGATGCTGATGGCGCTTCCGGAGGAAGCGCAGAACAGTCTCGCCGCGGCGGTTCCCTTCCCGCAGGCGCTGGGACGCCCGGACCAGTTCGCGTTTCTCGCGCGTCACATCATCGAGAATGCATATCTCAATGGCGAGGTGATCCGTCTCGATGGAGCGCTCCGCATGGCACCGCGCTAAGCAAGCGCATGCTGGTCAATACCCGGCGGGTGCGCATAGAGTGGGGCGACTGCGATCCGGCCGGAATCATTTTCTATCCCCGGTATTTCGAATTCTTCGACGCCAGCACCTCGGCGTTGATCGAGCGCGCGCTTGGGATGACCAAGCAGGAGTATCTCAAAGCCTATGATTTTGCCGGCCACCCGCTGGTCAATGTTCATTGCCGGTTCCTGCTCCCAACGCGCTTCGGCGACGATGTCATGATCGAGAGCATGGTGACCGAATTCCACCGCTCGAGCTTCGACGTGCGTCATCGACTGAGCAAGAACGCAACGCTCGCGGTCGAGGGATTTGAAACGCGCGTCTGGGTGCGCGGCGACGGCGCACGCGGGCAAATGAAAGCGGTTCCGGTACCGCAGGAAGTCATCGATCGCCTGTCGAAATCATAGCCTGCGTCGGGCTTCGGGGATCAGAGCCTTTACAGTGATCGTCACTTGAGGCTCAATGTTGCCAACGAACATAAACGCAGGAGAAATCATGTCATCCTGTACCAAGCTGCATGTCGCGATATTCCTCGCCGTCGTTGCAAGCTCAGGCGCGCTCGCGCAGGACAAGACCTTCGAGCTCAAGCTCTCCCATTGGGTTCCGCCGACTCACCCGCTACAGAAGGCGATGGAGGATTGGGGCGCTTCGGTCGAGAAGGCCTCGAACGGCACGATCAAATACAAGATCTTCCCATCCCAGCAGCTCGGCCGCGCCTTCGATCATTACGACATGGCGCGCGACGGCATTGCCGATTTCACCTATGTCAACCCCGGCTATCAGCCCGGCCGATTTCCGATCATTTCCGCCGGCGAATTGCCCTTCCTGGTCGGGGATGCCAAAGGCGGCAATCGCGCAGTTGATGCCTGGTATCGAAAATACGCCGCGCGCGAGATGAAGGACGTCAAATACTGCTTCTCGTTCATTCTCGACCCGCTGACCTGGCATTCGAGCAAGAAGAAAATCATGGTCCCCGGCGACCTCAAAGGAATGAAGGTGCGGCCTTCGCAAGCCACGGTGGGGGCATGGGTGACGCTCCTCGGCGGTACCAACGTGCAGTCGAGCGCGACCGAGGTGCGTGACGTGATGGAGAAAGGCGTGGCGGAGGCCGTGAATTTTCCCTGGGGCTCGGTGCCGCTTCTGGGAGTCGACAAGGTCACGCGCTACCACATCGATGCGCCGTTCAACACGGTCACATTTCAGTGGCTCATGAGCCCGAAGACCTATGCGGGGATGTCGGCCGCGCAGAAGAAGGTGATCGATGAGCACTGCACCACGGAATGGGCCGGGAGATTTGCCGATCCGTGGGCCGATTTCGAACACGCAGGCCTTGCGAAGATGAAGGCCGAGCCGGGCCATGAGGTCTACACCATCACGGACGCGCAGCTCGACGAATGGAAGAAGTCGGCAGAACCGCTGGCGAAGCAGTGGCAGGACAACGTCCGCAAAGCCGGCGGTGATCCCGACGCGATCATGAAGGAGCTCAGGGCTTCGCTTGCCCAGTACAAGGCAGCGTATTGATCAGCGCATGGCCCAAACGGAGTCGAAGCCGCTCGACGTCGCGCTCGGCATCGAAAGGCTGCGCCGCAGCCGTATGGACCGGTTCATCGATGGGATCGAGCTCATCGCGGCATTCTTCGTCGGCATCGTCGCGGCCGATATCTTCATCTCGGTGCTGCTGCGCTATTTCTTCAGTGTTCAGATACCGGACAGTTACGACTTCGGCAGGCTGCTTCTGGGCATCCTGATCTTCTGGGGCATTGCCGCGACGTCATACCGCGGCACCCACATAACCGTCGATCTCGTCTATACCAATGTCGGAACGCTGGCCCGGCGCTGCATCGACGTCTTCGCCACCCTCGTACTCCTGTTCGTCGTCTCCGTTCAGACCTACACCCTCTTCGACAAAGTGCTGAGCACGCGCGCAGACAACGTGCTGACCTTCGATCTGCGACTGCCGACCTGGCCGTTCTTCCTCGTTGCATGGCTTGGCGACGTCTCGGCGGTTCTCCTTATTGCAGTTCGCACCTACCGCCTGGTCTTCCAGCCGGAATTGATGGGCGGCCAATACCAGATAAAGCCGGTCGAGTGAGACGGCGCGATGAGCACCGATGCCGTTGCGATCGCGGGCTTCATCATCCTGTTCGCCTTGATGCTCGCGCGCGTACCGGTCGGCATGGCGCTGGGATTGGTCGGAGTCGGCGGCTTTGCCTACCTCGTCAATGGTGACGCGGCATTGAAGATCGTCGGCCACACGTCCATGCGCACGGTCACCGACTATACCTTCGGCGTCATCCCGATGTTCATCTTGATGGGAGCCTTCGTCACCAATTCTGGCATGAGCCGCGAGCTGTTTCGCGCAGCCAACGGCTTTCTCGGCCACCGCCGTGGCGGGCTGGGGGTGGCTACCATTGCGGCCTGCGCGGGCTTTGCTGCCATCTCCGGTTCGTCCGTCGCAACCGCGGCTACGTTCTCGACGGTCGCCTATCCCGAGATGCGGCATTACGGCTATCCCCAGTCCTTCGCAGCCGGCGTCATCGCAGCCGGCGGCACGCTGGGAGCGATGCTGCCGCCCTCAACGGTTCTCGCTGTCTACGGAATCATTACCGAGCAAGACATCGGCAAGCTCTTCATCGCGGGAATTCTTCCGGGCGTCCTCGCCGCCTCCATGTACATGATGACGGTCGCGGTGATCGTCTGGGCGCGGCCGAAATATCTGCCCGCAGGCCCGCGCGCCACCTGGCCCGAGCGCATACAGGGGCTGCGCGATATCTGGGCGACGCTTCTGTTGTTTTTCTTTGTGATTGGCGGGCTTTATGGCGGCCTGTTCACGCCGACGGAAGCGGGCGGCATGGGGGCCGGAGGCGCGTTTCTGATCGGGGTTCTGCGCGGCCGATTGAAACGGGTGGACGTTCGCCGGTCGCTGCTGCAGGCAACGCGCACCGCGGCTGCCGTATTTACTGTTCTGATCGGCGCGCTGTTGTTCGGCTATTTTCTTGCCATCACGCAAACCCCGCAGAAGGTCACGGCCTTTCTCGTCGGGCTGGGGCTCGGCCGCTACGGGGTGCTGGCACTGATCATGCTCATGTACATCGTGCTGGGCTGCCTGATGGATGCGCTGGCCATGGTGATCCTCACGGTCCCCATTATCTTTCCGGTCATCAAGGAGCTCGGCTTCGATCCGATCTGGTTCGGCGTGATCATCGTGATGACGGTCGAGCTTGGACTTATTCACCCGCCTGTCGGGATGATCGTATTCGTCATAAAAAGCGTGATCCAGGACCTGAATTTCTCAACCATCTTCGCCGGCGTCCTGCCCTTCATCGTGACCGATCTCGTCCGTTTGGTGATCCTGATTGCCTTTCCCATCATCGCGCTCTGGCTGCCATCGCGCATGTGAAACAAAGTCCAGCAAGGAAACCGGAGGTTGCCCATGGTCCGCCTGATGTTCGCTGCAACAGTAGTTATTCTACTAGCCGCCGTGCCGTGGGCCCGCGCCGCCAGCCCGCAGGAGCTTGAGGCGAATAAACAGACGGTGAGGGCATTTGAGGATGCCGCGCTCAATCAGAAGGATTTCGAGGCCGCGTCGAAATATTTAGGGTCTCGCTACACGCAGCATAATCCGGCCGCCGCCGACGGGCCGGAGGGCCTCAAGGCCTATATTGCGTTCCTGAAGGAGAAATTCCCGAACAACCACAGCGAGATCAAGCATATCTTCGCCGAGGGTGACTACGTGATTGTCCATGATCATGCCGTGCGCGAGCCCGGCACGCGCGGCAATGCCATTGTCAATATCTACAAGCTCGAGAATGGCAAGGTGGTCGAGCACTGGGACGTCATCCAGCCCATCCCGGAAAAGGCGGCAAACGCCAACGGGATGTTTTAGGTCAGCGCGCTCTTCGAGCGGTGATGGACTCCGGCTGCCCTAGCGGGTAACAACTCAACCTTGCTCGCGCCACGACCACCCGCATAAAAAGGCGATATGCTACGCTGGAGGGCCAGATGCGGATTGATGCCTACACGCACTTTTTTCCGAAAAAATTCTTCGACAAGCTGGTCGAAGTCGCCGGCAACTACAAGGACATGGGCAAGCGCGTGCAGGCGATCCCCGCGCTCTACGATCTCGACCACCGCAAGAAGATCGTCGACATGTTCAAGGATTACGCGCAGATCCTGTCCTATCCGCAGCCGCCGATTGAGAGCTTCGCGAGAAGCCCTGCGGAGATCGACGAATTTATTCGCATGATCAACGACGGCTTCGCCGAGCTGTGCGCCAAGGAGCGCCAGCATTTTCCCGGCTGGGTCGCACAGATTGCACTCGGTGCGCCCGATGCCGGGGTGCGCGAGGCGGAGCGCGCGATCAAGGACCTCGGTGCGCTCGGCGTTCAAGTCTACACCAACGTCAGCGGCAAGCCGCTCGACCGTCCGGAATACGAGCCGTTCTGGAAGAAGATGAACGAGCTGGGCAAGCCGGTCTGGCTGCATCCCGCCCGTGGCGCCGATATGCCGGATTATCGCGACGAGAAGAAATCGCTCTATGAGATCTGGTGGACATTCGGCTGGTCATACGAGACGGCGGCGGCCATGGGGCGGCTCGTCTTCTCCAAGACTCTCGACAACAACCCGAATCTCAAGATCATCACTCACCATTTCGGCGGCATCGTGCCGATGCTGGAAGGCCGCATCGGCCCGGGCTGGGACGTGATCGGTTCGCGCACCAGCGACGAGGATTACGTTTCGCTGCGCAAGAGCCTGAAAAAGCGGCCGCTCGATTACTTCAAGCAGGATTTCTATACCGATACCGCGGTGTTCGGCGGGGTGCCTGCGACCAAGTGCGGCATGGAATTCTATCCCATCGACAACATCGTGTTTGCTTCCGATTGCCCGTTCGATCCCGAGAATGGA
>CATPCO010000326.1 GCA_955652925.1 uncultured Xanthobacteraceae bacterium
TGTCGATCGCGACAACGGCATGAGCCTGATGGAGTCAGGCGCAATCCTGATCTATCTCGCGGACAAGACCGGAAAACTGCTGCCGAAGGAGCGAGAGCCGCACTACCGCGTGCTGGAATGGCTGATGTGGCAAATGGGAGGGCCGGGGCCGATGTTTGGCCAGGTGCACCATTTCGTCAAATACAACAAGGGCAAGGCGCCTTATGCCGAGGAGAGATATCTCAAGGAGGCGCACAGGCTTTACGGCGTGCTCGATCGCAGACTGAAGGACCGCGAATTCGTCGCTGATACTTATTCGATCGCCGATATCGCCATTTGGCCCTGGGTCTCGCGTTACGAGTGGCAGACCGTTGACCTTAATCAATATCCAAATGTGAAGCGCTGGTACGTGACAATCGCCGAACGGCCAGCCGTTCGCAAGGGCTACAAGGTGCCAAAGGACGTCGGCGAAATCCCGATGCCCTAGCGCGAGGGAATGCCTCCCGCCTTGCTCTTCCCGTCCGTATTCCTCCTTTGCTGGTTGCTCGGCTCGACGGCCCAGTCATCGGAGCCTTCTGCTCGCCCTCTCACGATCTACGTTGCAGGCACGGCAGGCGGTGGCATTGCGCCTGCCGTTGTGGACCTCGTTAGCGACTTGACAGCGATGCAGCCTCGTTCTTACTCTTACTGGTAAGAGTTTATTGGAGAAAAAAATGCGAATAACATCCAAAGGACAGGTGACGATTCCCATTGCGATCCGCGAAAAGGCGGGGCTTTTGCCCCACACCGAGGTCGAGTTCGAAGTCGAGGGTAAGACGGTTCGGCTTCGGCGAGCACGCGGGAAACCGGGAACCGGGCGCGGAGCGCGACTGGTCGCCCATATGCGTGGGCGCGGAGACGGAAGATTGACAACCGACGAGATCATGGCGCTAACCCGCGGCGAATGATCCCGACGCTGGTCGACAGTAATGTGATTCTCGATATTCTGACGCAGGATCGCGATTGGTTATCATGGTCATCTGCTGCCTTCGCGCATGCTGCAGATACGACAAGGCTGGTGATCAATCCCGTCATCTACTCGGAGGTATCGGTCCATTTTTCCAGCATTGAAGAGCTGGACGCAGCGCTTCCAGCAGATCTTACGCGCGAGCCGATTCCGTTCGAGGCGGCGTTTCTGGCAGGGAAAGCATTTTTGAAATATCGGCGAGCCGGTGGTCTGCGAGTTTCCCCCTTGCCTGATTTTTTCATCGGCGCTCACGCCGCCATCGCCGGCTATCGATTGCTGACTCGCGATCCACGTCGTTTCCGGACGCATTTCCCAAAACTGCAACTGATCACGCCTCAACCGAAGAGGAACAGGCCCACGGATTGACCACGTGCCGCCCAAATCATGGGCAGGCCGGCCGAGCCGCAGACCGGCCGATGCTTGAATGCGCTCTTGGGTTGGCGTGAGCCTTGCAGCTAGGATCGCCGTTGCGGCTTCCTCCGCGGGCTAAGCGCGATGCGGGGCAATCCATGGTGCTTGCGTTCGACGAAATGAAAGCGGCCGATGGGACGGTGCGCCCCGCCTATGGGGAGCTCGCCAGCTGGCTCGCCGGGGTGCCGCCCGATGTGCTCGATTTCCGTCGGCGCGAAGCAGAGGTCCTGTTCCGCCGCATCGGCATCACGTTTGCCGTCTATGGCGAAGCGGACGCGCAAGAGCGCCTCATTCCGTTCGATGTACTGCCGCGCATTCTTTCGGCGTCCGAATGGGACATCCTGCGCTCAGGACTCGAACAGCGCGTCACCGCCATCAATCACTATTTGCGCGACATCTACAGCCGGCGAGAGATCCTCAAAGCCGGTATCATTCCCGAAGATCTGGTGTTTCGCAATCCGGTATTCCGGCCGGAAATGAACGGCCAGAAAGTGCCGTATGACATTTACGTGCATATTGCCGGGATCGACATTGTGCGCATCGATGCGCACACCTTTTATGTGTTGGAGGACAATGCGCGTACGCCTTCGGGCGTGTCCTACATGCTGGAAAACCGGGAAATCATGCTGCGACTTTTCCCGGAGCTGTTTGCACGCCATCACATCGCACCGGTTGAGAATTATCCCGATGAGCTCCTGGCGGCGCTCAATTCCGTGGCGCCCGCAAGCTCAAGCGCCGATCCTACCGTGGTTCTGCTTACGCCTGGCGTTTACAATTCCGCTTATTACGAGCACTCGTTTCTCGCGGACAAGCTCGGCGTCGAGCTGGTCGAAGGGCGCGATCTTTTCGTCCGCGACGAGCTCGTGTACATGCGCACGACGCAAGGGTCCAAGCGCGTCGATGTGATCTATCGCCGCATCGAGGATGATTTCCTTGATCCGCTCGCCTTCCGCCCGGATTCCGCGCTCGGCGTGCCCGGCCTCATGTCGGCCTATCAGGCGGGCAACGTTACGCTCGCGAACGCCGTCGGCACCGGGATCGCCGACGATAAGGCGATCTACAGCTACATGCCGGAAATCATCAAATTCTATCTCGGCGCGGAGCCGATCCTCAAGAATGTCCCGACCTGGCGCTGCCGGGAGCCGGAGCATCTCTCCTATGTGGTCGAGCATGTAGAGGAGCTCGTGATCAAAGAGGTGCACGGCTCCGGCGGCTATGGCATGATGATCGGACCGCAAGCAGACAAGGGCACCGTCGCCGCATTTCGTGCCAAGCTCAAGTCCAATCCGAGAAACTTTGTTGCTCAGCCCACGCTCGCGCTCTCGACCTGTCCGACCTGTGTCGACGAAGGGGTAGCGCCCCGTCACGTCGATCTACGCCCGTTCGTGCTGACGGGACGCGACCGAATTCGCATCGTGCCCGGGGGGCTCACCCGCGTGGCGCTGACGAAAGGATCGCTCGTCGTCAATTCCAGCCAGGGCGGGGGAACGAAGGACACATGGGTATTGGATCGCTGAGCGCGTGAAACATGCTTTCGCGTACCGCCGACAATCTGTATTGGCTCGCGCGCTACGTGGAGCGGGCAGAATATCTCGCTCGCATCCTCGAAGTGACCCAGCGCCTGACCACGCTGCCATTGTCTTATGCCGGCTCGTCCAATGAATGGGAGTCGGCGCTTGCCACCGCCGGCTGCGCGCACGCGTTCTCTGTTTTGTATCCCGAGGCCAGCGAGGAAGCGGTCAGCGATTTTCTCTGCTTTTCGAGCGCCAATCCCTCCTCGATTCGAAACTGCTTCGAGCTCGCCCGCAGCAACGCGCGCGCGGTGCGAACCGCTCTCACCGTCGAGATGTGGGATGCCATCAACGGCACCTGGCTCGAGCTCAAGCGCTTTGGCAACGGCCCCTCGTCACGCGAGGAATTCCTGCGCTTCCTGCGCTGGGTACAGGAGAACTCGTTGCGTTTCGACGGATCGGCCTACCGGACGATGTTGCGCAATGACGCTTACTGGTTTTCACGGCTCGGCGTCTACATGGAACGCGCCGACAACACGGCGCGCATCCTGGACGTGAAATACCATATGCTGCTGCCCGCCCACGAGCGCGTCGGCGGACCACTCGATTATTTCCAGTGGGCAGCGATCCTGCGCTCGGTCTCGGCACTGACCGCGTATCACTGGGTCTATCGCGACAGCGTTAAGCCGTGGCTCATCGCCGACCTGCTCATCCTGCGCGATGAAATGCCGCGCTCGCTCGCAAGCTGCTACCAGAACCTTGTGCTCTACCTGGACCATATCGCGCACGCATATGGCCGTCAGGGCCCGGCGCAGCGGCAAGCGCGCGCCATTCGCGCGCGTATCGAAAATAGCCGCATGGAGGAAATCTTCCAGACCGGATTGCACGAGTTCATCAGCGAGTTCATCACCGACAACAACCGCCTCGGTGTTTCGATCAGTGAGCAGTATCTGATCTGATGTCAGATGTCAGGCGTCAAGTGTCAGAGATCAGATGTCGTTTTCCCTAGACCGGCAGTGACGAATCTGTCTTCTGTACCGGCCCGTTGCGTCTTACGTTCTGACATCTGACATCTGTCCTTTGTAATGCGCCTCCACATCGCACATATGACATGCTATCGCTATGAGCGGCCGGCGCTGAGCGCCATTCAGATGCTGCGGCTGACTCCGCGCAATCACGCCAGCCAATACGTGGCGCAATGGCGAATCGATGTCTCGACCGATTGCCGCCTGCATCAGCACGAAGATGCCTTCGGCAACATTACCCACGCCTTCACTGCCGATGGTCCGTTGCAGGAGCTCACGGTTGCGGTCGAAGGCGAGGTTGAGACGCGCGACACTCAGGGCATCACGCGCGGCACCGTCGAGCGCTTTCCGCCAAGCCTTTATCTGCGTGAGACCGCATTGACGCAAGCCGATGCGAATATCGCAGGCTTCGCCCTCGTCTGCGCCAATGCAACCGGACACGACACGCTCAAGCTGCTGCACACTCTGCTCGAGCGTCTGCATGAGGAAATCGCGTATGATCCAGATCCGACCCACACCGCGACCTCGGCGGCGGAGGCCTTCGCCCTCAAACGAGGGGTCTGTCAGGATCTCACCCATGTGTTCATCGCGGCGGCGCGCAATCTCGGCGTTCCGGCGCGCTATGTCGGGGGTTATTTTCATCGCGCCGACGGCCGCAACGAGCAGGACGGGGGCCACGCCTGGGCGGAGGCGTACGTGCCTGAGCTCGGCTGGGTTGCCTTCGATCCGGCCAATGGCATCTGCGCCACCGACGCGCATGTGCGCGTGGCGGTCGGGCTTGACTATCTCGGGGCAGCGCCCCTGCTGGGGACGCGCTACGGCGGCAACCGCGAGGAGCTCGCGGTCAAGGTCCGCATCGGCCAGGCAATGCAGCAGAGCCAGGCCTAGCGCGGTCGCAGTTGGCGGAGGTTTGCCGCGCCGCCGCGGATAGTTATAAAGATCAAGCGCAAATCGCAGAGTCGCCTGGCGCTTATGACCTATTGCTGCGGCATTCTCGTACGGGACGGGCTTGTCATCTTTGCCGACACCCGCACCAACGCGGGCGTGGACAACATTTCTACGTTCCGCAAGCTCCACGTCTTCACCCAGCCGGGCAAGCGCATCATGGCGGTCGCCTCGGCCGGAAATCTTTCCATCAGTCAAACCGTCCTGAGCATGTTGCGGGAAGGCTGGGAAAATCCCGATACCGGCGAAACTGAAACGCTGGTGAATGCGCCCACCATGTTCCAGGCGGCACAGCGGGTCGGCCGCGCCATCCGCCAAATCAATCAGGTGGAGAGCGTCGCGTTGGAAGCCTCCGACGTGAAATTCGACGTCTCTTTTCTACTCGGCGGCCAGATTAAAGGCGAGCGGCCGCGGCTGTTCATGCTCTACTCGGCCGGCAATTTCATCGAGTGCACGCAGGACACGCCTTATCTGCAGATCGGCGAGCACAAATACGGCAAGCCTGTGCTTGATCGCGCCATCACTTATGACATCGACCTCTACGATGCGCTCAAGGTGGGCCTTGTTTCGGTCGATTCGACAATGCGTTCGAATCTTAGTGTCGGCTTGCCGCTCGACGTGCTCATTGCCCGGCGCGATGTCTGCGACGCCGAGCTCAATTATCGCATCGAGCCCGGAGAGCCCTATTTTCACGACCTTCGCGAGCGCTGGTCGGCCGCTTTGCGCGCCGCCCATGCCGGCATTCCGCGCCCGCCTTATAAGAATGTTCGCTGACGGCGCCGATCCAATTCGCGGCAATTGAAAGTTATTCTTTACCGTCCGTTAACGCCAGGCGCTTGAAAGCCGGGATCGAGTCCGCAAGACCAAATCATTGCACGTCGAAGCAAGTGAAACGAAATCTTTGCAACCTAGATTAAAGCCCAAAATATTCCGATGGAGGACTTTTGACCTGGGCCTGGAAACGCGCCGCCCGCCTGCTCCCTATCAAGGATTTGCGCCGCAGCGCCATTATTGCAGCAGGTTTGCTGGTCGCAGTCGCGGTTGTCTGCGCGCGGCTGGCTGTGCTGAACGCAGCCTATCGCATCGACGAAGCTTCGCTGGAGCGCGAGCGTCAACTGTTCGCAGACGTGCTGGCGAGCCGCAGCGAGCGTGTGCTGCGCGAGCTTGAAAGCGTCTCCACCACCGAGAGCGCGCGGCGCCATATTCGCGGCAACTTTGATCCGGAGTGGGCAAATGCGTCCATCGGGCTGCGACTGCAATCGTTCTTCCATCACGATTTCGTCCTGATCGCGGACGGCACGGGACGTATCATCTACGCTTGGCCTGATATGCGCGGCTTCGATGCGGATTGGCTTGCATCCATTCGTTCCGAGCTCAAGGACCTGATCGAGAGTGCGCGCGCGACTACGGGGGCCGAGGGCGGCACACCCGGCAATTCCAGGCCGGGACGCCTTGCCCGATTGCAGACATTCCAGGGTGGGGCGGCGATGGTGGCCGCCGTCGCGGTTCCCGCTCGTGACCAAGGGTCCTCGGCCGGGGATCCCGGCATGCCTGTTGTCGTAAGCATGAAA
>CATPCO010000327.1 GCA_955652925.1 uncultured Xanthobacteraceae bacterium
ACTGCTTGATGTTGGGTCTCGTAAGAACTCGACCCAACCTACTCCACCCTACGGCCCTTACTTCACGTCGTAACCGACCCAGTCCTTCGCCTGCACGATGGCTGACCTGGCGTCGTCCCAGCGATAGACACGGTAATATTGGCGCGCGCGGAAATGATTGTCCCTGGTCCATTCAATGGGACCTCCGCGCAGTCCTTTGGTGTCGACCTTTACGTTTTCAAGTGCGGCGCGCAGCTTGACCGCATCGGCGGGCCAGCCCGCGCTCTTGAGCGCTGCTTCAAGCACAAGCCCGCCGATCCAACCTTCGGTCATCTGCTGGGCGGGGTAGCGCGCGCTGCTCTTCTTCACTTCCTCGATGATTTCCCTGTGCACCGGGAGATCGTCCTGGAACAGCGAGTTGGCACCAATGACGTAGAGTTTGGGGTCCTTAAGACGCGCCAGCTCGCCTTCGGCCTCGATATGCGCCCAGCTGATGTAATCGCCCGCCCACGCGAGGCGCCGCAGCGCTTCGAATGTCCTCACCTGCGTCACCCACGGCGCCCACGAGAACACCCAGCTTGCATTGGCTTCTTTGAGCTTGGTGGCGAACGGGGTGTAATCGGCGGTGGGCGGCGGGATGACCTCCTTGTCGACCGATGTCATGCCGATGGTCTTTGCCTGCTCCTCGGCATAGTCGATCTCGCCGCGTGAGAGCGGGATGGCCATGGCGACGAGGCCAAGCCGCACCGGCGCTTTCGCCGTCTCTTTGATGAAGGCAAGCGTCGCCCGGCTGTCGTAGCCTCCGGCGTAGGCCGTGGTGCAGAACTCGAGCGCGTCGGCCGGCGGATAAACTTCCTTCGGACAGACCGCGCCCATGAACATCAAGGGCACATTGGCGCGCTTGCTCTCGGCGACAACCGGCGCGTAGGTCGACGACAGGCTTGAAAGAATGAGCAGGCTCACATTGTCCTGCGTGAGCAGCCGCTTGGCGTTGGCGGCGGCCTTTGACGGCTCGGCCTGGTCATCGAGCACAATCAGCGTGATCTTCTTGCCATTGACGCCGCCTGCGGCATTGAGGCGCTCGACATAAACCCGCAAGCCTTCGATCGGCGGCGCGTTGGTGCTCGCCGGCGGTCCCGTGAGCGCGCCGGTCACTCCGACGACGTAGGCATCCTGCGCATCCGCCGCGGCGATCATTGCTCCCATCGCCAGGAGCGCGGCCGAGATCGCTCCGGGAAATCGCTTCGCCATTGTTTGCTTCCTCCCACAATTTTTCCAAAGTTCGAATCATATGGCGGCGTCATTCCCGGGACCGAGCGTAGCGAGGGAACCGGGAATCCAGTAACTACCGCCGCCCTCATCACGCGCGCCGTGGTTACTGTTGGATTCCGGGTTCGCCGTCGATCAGAGATCGACGCGCCCCGGAATGACAACTCACCCTGTCACTCCCCCACCGTCCGCGCAATGAGCCGCTGCTCGCGATCGTCATACATCGCATCGATCAGCGGCTTGAACCGCTCCTGCATGAGGGCGCGCTTGACCTTGCGCGTGGGGGTGACCGGCTCGTCCTCTTCCGCCGGGTCGAGCACCTTGGGAAGAATGCGAAAATCCTTGATCTGCTCGGCACGGGCAAGCTGCGCATTGGCGCGCTCGATCTCGGTCCGTATGAGCTCGGTTACGCGGCGGTTGTTAACAAGACTGCTGAAGCCGGTATAGGCGATCTCGTGGGTGCGCGCCCAGTCGGCAACCGTATCGGCCTCGATCTCAATCAGAGCCGTGAGATATTTGCGGCTGTGACCGATGACGGCCGCCTCTGCGATATAGGGACTGGCGCGGAGAACATTTTCAATGAAGGCCGGGGACAATGTCTTGCCCCCGGAGGTGACAATGAAATCACGGGCGCGGTCGATCAGGCGGAGCGTTCCGTCACGCCACTCACCGACATCTCCGGTTCGCAGCCAGCCGTCCTCGGTCTTAACGGCGCGGGTCGCGTCTGCATTATTCCAGTAGCATTCAAACAGATCGGCACTGCGCACGAGGATCTCGCCGTCGCTGGCGAGTTTCACTTCCCATCCCGCGGGCACGGTGCCGACGTTCCCCGGACGCGGGAAGGGGCCGCATTGACCGCTGATGATGCCGCCTGCCGTCTCGGTCTGCCCATACATTTCAACCAGGTTCACCCCGAGCATCTGCCAGAACGTCATTGTTTCCACCGCAAGCGGGGCGCCTGCGCATACCAGGAGCTCGAGCCGGTTGAAACCGAGCTTGTTCAGGATCGGATTGAATACAACGGCGCGGCAGGCAGCGTAGATCGCGGCCTCTGCAAGGCTGCTATCGCCCGTCCAGCGCCGCTGTGCGTGAGCCCGCGCGAACGAGATCGCACGCCCGGCAATCGCGCGCTTCGTTGCGCTGGAATTGGCGATCCCAAGCAGCACGTGCGAAGCGAATTTCTGCAAATAGCGCGGCACCGTGAACAACGCCGTCGGCGCGACGTCGAACAAGGTGGCCGGGAGATCCTCGGGCGTCTCGCCAAAATGTGGAACGAACCGGCTTATCAGCGCAAGCGTGACGGCAATGTCGCGGCCGAGGACGTGGCACAGGGGCAGATAAGCCACTGTCCGGTGCTCCTTCTCGGCCAGCGTAGGGTACTGCGCAACGATATTGGCGGCCGCCGCGAGATGCTTGCCATGCGCGACCAGTGCGCCCTTGGGGTGACCGCTCGTTCCGGACGTGTAAACGATGAAAGCGGGCGCGTGCGGCGAGAGCTGCGCGGCCTCGCACTCGAGCCAGGCGAGGTTGGGCTCGCCCGTCTGCGCAAGCAGCCTGTCAAAGCTTCGAAGCTTCTCATTGCGATAGCCATAGATCGCGGAGTCATCGAGGACGATGACCCACTTAAGCCCAGGCAGGCGATCGGCACAGCTCAAGATCTTGTCGACATATTCCTGATTCTCCGCAACGAACATCACGGCCCCGCCGTCGCGCATCTGATATTCGAGCTCGGAGGCGGACGCAGTCGGATAGATGCCGTAAACAATGGCGCCAAGCGATTGCGCGGCGAGATCGCAGATCATCCACTGCTCGCAGGCATCCGCCATGATGGCCACGCGCTCGCCCCGGCCAAGGCCAAGATCCTGGAACGCGCGCGCGGTGTGCGCGACGAGAGCCGCGTATGTGCGCCAGCCGCGCTCGCGATAGATGCCGAGATGCTTTGATCGGAACGCCAGGGCGTCCGGAGTGTCGCGCGCGCGCTCGCACAGGAGCTGCGGGGCAGTCTTGCGGCGCAGCGCGGCAGGATCGATGAATGCCGCCATGTTCACAACCGGTCGAGCGATGGTTCTCGCAATCTCACGGCCGGTCAAGCGCGTCAAAGCGCCTCCACTGGCATCTTGCGGGATTTTGCGTCACAGAATTACTCTCGTAGGGTCTGGGGTTTGAGGAATCCAGCATGACTGATACGCGGCGGGCGGCCGACCCCACGATCGACGAGAATGTGGTAGCGCATTTTGCCGCTTTGGCTGCGCAGTGGTGGGATCCCCGCGGCAAAATGGGGGTGCTGCACAAGTTCAATCCCGTGCGGCTCGCCTTCATCAAGGAGACGATCTGCCGCTATTCCGGGCGCGACGGCAGAAAGCTCGATGCGCTCATGGGGCTGCGCATTCTCGATATCGGCTGCGGCGCGGGCATCCTGAGCGAGCCGCTGGCCCGCCTTGGCGGGCGCGTTCTGGGCGCCGATCCGTCGGCGGAAAATATCGCCGTTGCCAAGCAGCACGCCTCCCGGTCAGGTCTGGAAATCGACTACCGCGAGACGACGGTGCAGGCTCTGGCACAGGAAGGTGCGCGCTTTGACGTCGTGCTTGCCATGGAGGTCGTGGAGCACGTCGCCGACCTGAACTTGTTTGTCGAGTGCTGCGCGGAAATGGTCAACCCCGGCGGCCTGATGATCGTGGCAACACTCAACCGCACCCTCAAGAGCTTTGCGCTGGCGATTGTCGGCGCGGAATACATATTGCGATGGCTTCCGCGCGGTACCCACCAATGGGACAAGTTCATCACACCCGACGAGCTAACGTATGCCCTCGAACAAAATGGCCTCGCCGTGATGGACGAGACCGGGGTGGTCTATAACATGCTCGCCGACCGCTGGCAGCTGTCGAGCGACATGGATGTGAATTACATGGTGGCGGCGCAAAAGCCCGCAGCCGCGTGAGCGGCCGTGGAGGTCGCTCCCCCCTGGCTATGGGCCGTTTTTACGCTCGTCGCGGCGGCTGCCCAGACCATACGTAACGCCACCCAGCGTGGGCTCACCACCACGATCGGGACGGCGGCAGCGACCCACGTCCGGTTCCTGTTTGGCCTGCCGTTTGCGGTCGTCTTTCTCGCCGCCGTCATGATTTGGACCGGCGAGGGTTTGCCGCACCCGCCCGTTGCGTATTGGCCGTGGGTCATCGCCGGCGCGACCACGCAGATTGCTGCCACTGCCCTGATGCTGGCTGCGATGAGCGACCGATCGTTCGTGGTGGTCTACGCCTACATCAAGACCGAACCGGTGCAGGCTGCGCTGTTCGGGCTCGTCTTCCTGGGCGATGCCGTCACTCCTGGCGCCGCGGCCGCGATTTTGATTGCGACCGCGGGAGTGGTCAGCATGGCGCTCAAGCCCGGCACTGCGTCGGACATGAAAGCCACGGTCCTTGGGCTTGCGGCCGGCGCCATGTTCGCGTTTTCGGCGGTCGGTTATCGCGGCGCGATCCTGCGCCTGGGCCTGACCGATTATGTGATGGCGGCGACTTTCACGCTTACCGCCGGATTGTTCATGATCGCGCTGTCGCTGTCGCTCTATCTGTGGCTACGGCAACCCAAGGCACTGGCCGCCATTGCAGCGGCATGGCGGCCCTCGCTGGTCGCGGGCTTCATGGGAGCGCTCGCGTCGCAGTTTTGGAATCTTGCTTTTGCTCTTGCGACTGCCGCCAGCGTTCGCACCTTGGCCTTGATCGAGGTACTGTTTGCGCAGGCCATCGCGTCTTTTGTCTTCAAACAGCACACGACGATGCGTGAAAGGATCGGGATTGTACTGATCGTGATCGGTGTCGCGCTGCTGCTGTGGGCGCATTAGCCAGGTGATTGCAAGATATCGCATCCAACTTGCCGGCTGGAGATCAGGAAGCCTAAAATGGCGGAGAAACGGCGCACCAAGGAACCGGCCCTCAATGTCCGTTGAGAGGCTACTGTGGGTTATTC
>CATPCO010000328.1 GCA_955652925.1 uncultured Xanthobacteraceae bacterium
ACTGGTGCGCTCTGGCCCGCCGAATATCTGATTATCGTAGTGCGGCCCGGAGGCACGAATCATCAGTGGCGGCTAAGGGCCTCTTTGGGTCAAAAGCCCGCACTCCTCAATCAGCGGACATGCCGATTTTGTTATACTGTTGAGTGTCGATAATACGGATTCCCGTTCGGGATCATCCCTTTTATCGAGAGCGACATAGATTGCTCCCGATTTTTCTTCATCAATGAGCTGATTTTTTTCAAGTGGAAGCACCCGCGGATTGCGCAGGCGCAGGCTCGACGCCTCTACGCGCATGCGTGAATGCCGAGTGACAGCTACCTCAAGCTCGCGTTGATTTTGTCCAGGGCCGCTGCGCCCGGACAAAGATCCTTCTCCGTCAAGGTGTTGAGGGGCACGTCACTTCTTGTCGATCTGATCATACGCCGCCTGCGCGATCGCGCGCAGCCTGTCGCGATCGCCCGGACCGCTCACGACGTAAGCAAGCCCCTGCTCGACCCAGTAGAAACCCGCAAAGCGCTCGCCCTCCCGGTAGCGCAGCGCCGTAGGCGGCGCGTCGGTTCGCGCATAGTAGATGGTGAAGCGCTCGCCGGAGGCACCCTCATACATGCAGAATGCCGCCGGGCCAAAAGGTCCCGGCAACAGCCGGCCGCCGACAAGCTTCAATCCGCTCGCGTCGAGATCGGGCACGCGCAACTGATGATCGAGACGCTTTGAAAGCCACTGCACCAGATGCGTGCGTTCGTCGCCCGCCACCTCGACCGGATGGCGCACCTCGACCACGTAGATCTTGTGCGCTTCCAGCGCCTGTTGGGTGAAAACATCGAACCGGCTCGGCGCTGCGGCGGAAGCGCCATGAGCCATCCAGCCGGCCACGCCGCCCGCAACAAACGCGCCAAAAATCGCGGCCGCCGCGATCGCGCGCCACGAGCGTGTGCCGCGCGCGAGCCTGTCCAGTTCAAGCCTTGCAGGGACCGGCTGCGAGGCCAACGGGCCATAGCGTGCACGAATGGCCTCGGCCTGCGCCTGCCAGCCGCGTACCAGAGCCGCGTCCTCGGGATGCGCTGCCAGCCAGGCTTCGACCGCAGTCACGCGATCAGGCGCCAGCTCGCCATCGACGTAGGCATGAAGCTCATCCTGCGTCACCGGGGTTTCTCGCTCGCTCATCGTCGTCTTCCTTGATTATTTGATACGGCGAAGCGCAGGCCGCCCGCCATCAAGATAGGCCTTGATCTGGGTTCGCGCGCGCGCCAGTCGCGACATGACCGTGCCGATCGGTATGCCTTGTACTTCCGCGGTTTCCCGATAGCTGAGCCCTTCGAGCACGACCAGGAGCAGCGTCGCGCGTTGCTCCTCGACCAGCGCGGCGAGCGCCCGCTCGATATCTCGCCCGCCCGATTGCGGATGCTCGGGCGCATCGTGTTCCTCGATCGCCTGTAGCGGGGGACGCCGCGCCAACGCGCGCAGCCGGTTGCGGTTGAGATTAGTCAGAATGGTGTAGAGCCAGCTGCGCATGTCGCCGCCATGGAATAAATGCTCCGAACGCAGCGCGCGCAATAACGTATCCTGCACGAGATCGTCGGCGAGCTCCGCGTTGCGCGTAAGCGCGCGGGCATACCGCCGCAGCGCCGGAAGGGCGGCTGCAATCTCGTTCCGGAAGCTCCCCAATGCTTTGCCCTTCAAACTTACCTCTCGCACAGACTAACAATTGAACGTCATGGGTATTCCGTCCAAAAGGCAGCCTTAAAACGGCAGTCCTGGCGGCTTGCTTGAAGGCGGCTTACCCCTATGCCATACGAGACGCGGCTGCGCGAGCGAGGTTAATCAATGGCGGAAGCCTCGGGTCTGATGCGCGGGAAGCGTGGCCTTCTCCTGGGTGTGGCCAATAACCGCTCGATCGCCTGGGGCATCGCGAAAGCGTGCCATCGCGAAGGCGCCGAGCTCGCGTTTACGTATCAAGGCGATGCACTGAAAAAGCGCGTGGAGCCGCTCGCGCATGAGGTCGGTGGCCTGGTGGCCGGGCATTGCGACGTCACCGAAGAAGCCAGCATGAATGCGGTTTTCGCCGCGCTCGAGGCGAACTGGGGTGGGCTCGACTTTCTTGTCCATGCCATCGCTTTTTCCGACAAGGATCAGCTGCAGGGGCGTTACGTTGACACCACGCCCGATAATTTTGCCAAGACCATGCAGGTGAGCTGCTACTCGTTTACCGCGCTTGCTCGGCGTGCAGAGCGGCTGATGCCGAACGGCGGAGCGCTGCTCACGCTCACCTACTACGGCGCCGAGAAATGGATGCCGCATTACAATGTCATGGGTGTTGCCAAGGCTGCATTGGAGGCTTCGGTGCGCTATCTTGCCGCCGATCTGGGCGGCAAAAACATTCGCGTCAACGCGATCTCTTCAGGTCCCATCAGGACATTGGCAGCGGCGGCAATCGGCGATTTCCGCTACATCCTGAAATGGAACGAGTATAACGCGCCGCTCCGGCGCAGCGTGAGCATAGACGAGGTCGGCGATACAGCGGTCTATCTGTTATCCGATCTGTCCCGCGGAGTGACAGGCGAGATCCACCACGTCGATGCCGGTTATCACATCGTCGGCATGAAACATCCCAACGCCCCCGATATCGTGGTGGGAAAGGAGTGAGCGAGTAGCCCGTGCCGCCGCCCGTCATTTACTATGTGCGCCACGGGCTGACGCAGTGGAATGTCGAGCAGCGCCTGCAGGGGCGCAAGGACATCCCGCTCAATGATCAAGGCCGCGCGCAGGCCTTGCACTGTGGAGAAATTCTGCGCCAGTTGCTCGATCGCAATGCCGCCGACCCGGCAAGCCTCGTCTATGTGTCAAGTCCACTCATTCGCGCGCGCGAGACAATGGAGCTGATGCGACCGGCGCTTGGGCTCGACCCGTCGCGATACGAAATCGAAGGACGGCTTGCCGAAATTTCGTTCGGTGAATGGGAGGGTTTGACCTATGGCGAGATCCTGGCGCGCGACAAGGCTCTTCTCAATGAGCGCGAAAGGGATAAATGGGAGTTTCTGCCGCCGCGAGGCGAGAGCTATGCACAGCTCACGCGCCTGGTCGAGGCATGGTACGTGCGCCAGAATGCCAATACCGTCGTTGCCGCGCACGCTGGCACGGCGCGTGCCTTGATCGCGCATCTTGCAATCGTGCCGCCCGAGGAGGCGCCGCACTATCCCATCGATCAGGGTGTGGTTTATGTGTTCGCCGAGGATAAAATTGCGCGTTATGCCTAGTTTCGTGCCGCGTTGACAGACCGGATATCATAGCTACCACACGCGCCTTCGCAGAAGCCCATGTCGTTCAATACCTTCGGTCAGCTTTTCCGGATCACGACCTTTGGCGAGAGCCATGGGCCGGCGATCGGCTGCGTGGTGGACGGCTGCCCGCCAGGAATTGCGCTCACCGAGGCCGATATTCAGCCTTATCTTGACAAGCGCCGTCCGGGCCAGTCGCGTTTCACCAGCCAGCGGCGCGAGCCTGACGAAGTCAAAATTCTCTCCGGCGTTTTCATCGATGAAGCGACTGGCGCGCAGGTCACGGCCGGGACACCGATCGCTCTCGTTATCGAGAACGTCGATCAGCGCTCGAAAGACTATTCCGACATCAAGGACAAATACCGCCCCGGGCACGCCGATTACACCTACGAGGTCAAATACGGCATTCGCGATTACCGCGGCGGCGGCCGCCAGTCCGCGCGTGAGACGGCAACGCGGGTTGCTGCGGGCGCAATTGCGCGCAAGGTCGTGCCGGGGCTCACGGTGCGCGGCGCGCTTGTTCAGATGGGAAAGCACAAAGTCGACCGCGCGCGCTGGAATTGGGACGCAGTCGAGCGCAACGCGTTCTTCTGTCCGGATGCCGAACAGGCAAGGCTGTTCGAGGGCTACCTCGATGACATCCGCAAAAGCGGCTCCTCCGTCGGCGCGGTTATAGAAGTGGTGGCCGAGGGCGTGCCCGCGGGATTGGGGGCGCCGATCTATGGCAAGCTCGATGGCGATCTTGCTGCGGCACTGATGGGCATCAACGCCGTCAAAGCCGTCGAGATCGGGGCCGGTTTCGCGGCCGCTGCTCTTACTGGAGAGGAGAACGCCGACGAGATGCGCATGGGGAACGACGGCAAGCCGCTATTTCTGTCGAACAACGCCGGCGGTATTCTCGGCGGCATTTCCACCGGGCAGCCGATCGTGTGCCGGTTCGCGGTCAAGCCGACATCATCGATCCTGACGCCTCGGCGTACCATCGATCGTTATGGCAGCGAAACGGAGATCGTCACCAAGGGCCGGCATGATCCTTGCGTGGGAATTCGAGCCGTGCCCATCGGCGAGGCCATGGTGGCGTGCGTGATCGCCGACCACTATCTGCGTCATCGCGGACAGATGGGCGAGGCGCAGCCCTGGCCATTCAAACGGCCGGGGACATGATGCTGTCGTAAGCATGGCAAGGCTCAACCGTGGTTGAAAAACATAAACCAGTGCTGGACGATTATCAGCGCGTCGACGTCGCGCTCGCTGCGTTTGCCGCGGGCGAGATGGTGGTCGTCAGCGACGATGACGATCGCGAGAACGAAGGCGATTTGTTCGTTGCCGCGTCCCAGTGCACCCCGGAAAAGATGGCCTTCATCATCCGGCATACTTCGGGGATCGTGTGCGCGCCGCTCTCGGCCGAGCTTGCCAGGCGCCTGCATCTCGATCCCATGGTGGCGGCAAACGATGCGCCGCTCGGCACGGCGTTTACCGTCTCCATCGATTATCGTCATGGACTGACCACCGGCATTTCGGCGGAGGAGCGCACCAACACCGTGCGCGCCCTTGCCAATGACAACAGCGGGGCCGGCGATTTCGTGCGGCCGGGCCACGTTTTTCCGCTCATCGCCAAAGACGGCGGCGTGTTGATGCGCTCGGGCCACACCGAGGCTTGTATCGATCTGTGCCGACTCGCGGGCCTCGCGCCAGTCGGCGTGCTGGCGGAATTGATGAACGACGACGGCACCGTGATGCGTGGAGCAGCAGTCTCGAGCTTTGCCGCCCATCACAAGCTCAAGCAGGTTTCCATTGCCGATCTGATTGCCTACCGGCAGACACGCGACAAGCTGGTCAAGCGCATCGGGGAGTTTCCGGTGAAAAGCAGGATCGGCACGCTTCAGGGCTACGCCTATGTGACCCCGTTTGATGCGATCCAGCACATGGCATTCGTTTACGGCCGGCTCGGTGACGGCAAGAACGTACCGGCGCGGCTGCACCGGGCCGATATCATCCGTGACGTTTTCGACGGGGCGCAATCCGTTCACGCGGCGTTGCAGCGGTTCAAGCAGGAAGGGCGCGGCGTGATCGTGTTGCTGCGCGACGGCGCGGCCGGAGTGCCGACCCACGCGATTCCGCAGTCCGGCTCGACCGGCTCGGAGGTCGCGCGCTCGCGGCAGTGGCGCGAGGTTGGCCTCGGCGCCCAGATTCTGAAGGACCTTGGTATCAGTTCGATCCGCCTATTGACTTCATCCAAGATGACCTATGTGGGACTTGCCGGCTTTGGCATTGAAATCACGTCGACTGAGCTGATGGAGGATCGAGCTGGAAAGTAAAGCCATGCTCGATTGGGCGACAGGGCGCGGGATTGATGTTTGACGGAGGCACCATGACGGTACGAGGGTTGGTTTCCGCGCTTGCCAGAGGAGCCGCCGCAGCGCTCATCTGCGCCGGCTCAATGAGCGCAGTTGCGGCGCCGCTTCCTCGCTCCGGCGATGCAAGCCCGGGCGCAATGGCGGTCGACGTCGAGGTCGCGCTCGCGGTGGACGTGTCCTACTCCATGGATCCGGATGAGCAGGCGCTCCAACGCGAGGGATACATCACCGCCATCACGTCACGCGAGTTCATGCAGGCCTTGCGCAGCGGTATGAACGGCAGGATATCCATTACCTATTTCGAATGGGCCGGACCGTACGACCAGAAGATCATTGTGCCCTGGCGCCTGATCGACGGACCGGAAGCAGCCGATGCGGTCGCGAACGAAATCGCGCGTGCGCCGTACCGGCGCGCTTCGCGCACCTCCATTTCAGGCGCGCTCGGCTTCGCCAAGCCGCTGTTCGACGGCAGTGGATTTCGCGGCGTGCGGCGCGTCGTCGACGTGTCCGGGGACGGCGCCAACAACAGCGGCACCCTTGTGACCATGGCGCGTGACGACGTGCTTTCCGCGGGCATCACCATCAACGGCCTGCCCATCATGCTCAAGCGGCCGAACTCGTTCACCATGGATATCGATAACCTCGATATCTACTACGAGGACTGCGTGATCGGCGGTCCCGGCGCGTTCGTGATTCCGATCCGCGAGCGCGAACAGTTCAAGGAAGCGACGCGAACCAAGCTCGTGCTGGAGATTGCGGGCCGCGCGCCTGAGCGCCCCGTCGTCCCCGCACAGGCGCGCGCTCCGCGCATTTCCTGCACCATCGGCGAGCAGATGTGGCGCGAGCGGTGGGGGAACTGAGAGGACGCAGGACAGAATGTAGGTTGGGTCGAGCGCTTCGCGAGACCCAACAAGCCGTCGCAGTGTCGGGTCTCGCAAGCGCTCGACCCGACCTACATTTTCTGCAACAACGCGACCAGCTCCACATGGGCGGAGTAGCGGAACTGATCGACGGGCGTGACACACGTCAGCTGGTAGCCGCCATCAACCAGAATGCGGGCGTCGCGCGCGAAGGTCGCCGGGTTACAGGACACCGCAACAACACGCGGCACGCCTGATGCAGCGATTGCGCACGCTTGCGCCTGGGCGCCCTGGCGGGGCGGGTCGAACAGCACCGCGTCGAACGGCTTGAGCTCGTCGCGCGTGAACGGCCGGCGGAAGAGATCGCGCGTCTGGGTTTCGATGGGCTTGAGGCCCGCAGTGGTGTCCGCCGCTCGGCGCAGCGCAGCAACTGCCGCTGCGTCATTATCTGCGGCGACAATGCGCGCACGCTCGGCAAGACGCAGCGCAAAGGGTCCTACCCCACAGAACAGATCGGCGACTTTACCTGCACCTTGGCAATGCGTTTCGACGAGGCCGGCGAGAGCAGCCTCGCCGGCCGCGGTTGCCTGAAGAAAAGCGCCCGGCGGCAACACGACTTGCGCGCGGCCCATCCGTACCGTGGGCAAGGCCTGTTGCGCGACGATCTCCCCGTGCCGCGTTAATCGCGCGAGGTGATGGCGTCCCGCAACCTCTGCCAGCTCCTGCATGCGCAGCGGCGCCAGCGGCCCTGACCCGCGCAGGTCGATATCGAGGCCGCCTTGCGTCGCGGTCACCTGGATGTCCAGCGGCTTGCGCATTGCCGCGAGCTTTTCGGCTATCGCCCAGGCGGCGGTGATAGCACCGTCGAGGCCTGGCGCCAGCACAGGGCAGCGATCAATCGCGACCACGTGATGGGCTTTGCGCGCGCTAAATCCCACTTCGAGCAGGTCGTGATCGCCGTTGCGGGCGTGAAAAACCGCGCGACGGCGTCCTTCGCCGTGAGCGTCGATCAGATCGTCCATCGGCGACGCGAGGCCCACGCGTTCAAGCGCCAGCATGACAAGCTCGCGCTTCCAGCCGCGATAGCTCGCGTCTGTCCAATGTTGCAGGGCGCAGCCGCCACAGACACCAAAATGCGGGCAAATCGGCGCGCTGCGTTCGGGACTGGCAATGTCTACCTTGATCAGGTGGCGGCGATCGGGATGTCCGGGCCACTGCGCAACTTCGACGGTCTCGTTCGGCAGCGTGTAAGGCACATAGATGGGGCCGGCCGGCGTATCAGCGATGCCGTCCCCCATGTCTCCCACGCGCGCAATCGCGAGCTGTTCACTCATGGCTCGCGCCGATGAAGAACTCGCGGTTGCCGTCGCCGCCCGTAATCGCAGAGGGAACGACGCCGGCCACCTTCCAGCCGAGCGAGGCGATGCGCGCCGCGATGTCGTTGCACACCGCCCGATGAACATCAGGATTGCGCGCGATGCCTTTTTTCAGCTCGCCGCGTCCGGCCTCGAATTGCGGCTTGATCAGGGCCAGCAGGCGAGCCGGGAATTGCGCAAGCGAAACGGCCGCCGGCAGGACGAGCTTGAGCGAGATGAAGCTCACGTCGATGCAGACGAGTTGGGGCCGTTCGGCGAGCCATGCCGGATCCAATTTCCGGATATCGGTTTCCTCCATGGACACGATCTCCGGTCGCGCGCGCAGGCGGGGATGCAACTGATCGCGACCTACATCGACCGCGTAGACGCGGCGCGCACCGCGCGCGAGCAGCACGTCGGTAAAGCCACCGGTCGAGGCACCGAGATCAAGGCACACGCGGCCGGCAGGATCGAAGCCGAAATGATCGAGCGCCGCCGTGAGCTTGACTCCGCCGCGCGATACCCAGGGATGCTCCGGCTCGGCGTGCAGAACGGCATCCGCGTCGACTTCGTCCGATGCCTTGGCGACGATCCTGTCATTGGCCGTCACACGGCCCGCGACGATGGCGGCTTGGGCCTTGGCGCGGCTTTCGAACAGCCCGCGCTCAACCAGCAGACGATCAATGCGCATGCGCTTATGCGCGGCCGAGCTTGAGGTCCTCCCCGCGCAGGTTTTGACCGAGCGCGCCGAACGCCTTCGCAACGATGCTTTTGGCGTCGAGACCGGCCTTGGCATACATCGCCGCGGGGGCATCCTGGTCGATGAAGGTGTCGGGCAGCACCATCGATCGCACCTTGAGCCGGTCGAGCACGCCATGCTCTGCCAATGTGTGGAGCACATGCGACCCAAAGCCGCCGATCGCGCCCTCCTCGATGGTGATCAGTACTTCGTGCTCGCGCGCGAGCCGCAGGAGAAGATCGGTGTCGAGGGGCTTGGCAAACCGGGCATCCGCGACAGTTGTGGAGAGGCCCAGGGCGGCAAGCTCATCGGCTGCCTTGAGACATTCGGCAAGCCGGGCGCCGAACGAGAAGAGCGCGATCTTGGTGCCCTCGCGCACCACTCTGCCCTTCCCGATTTCGAGCGGCTTGCCCTCGCCAGGCATCGCCAGGCCGATACCTTCGCCGCGCGGATAGCGCAGCGCCGAAGGTCCGTCGTCGATCGCGGCCGCGGTTGCGACCATGTGCACGAGCTCTGCCTCATCCGCCGCCGCCATGATCACGAAGCCGGGAAGGCAGCCGAGATAGGCGACGTCGAAGGCCCCCGCATGGGTGGGACCGTCAGCGCCGACGAGACCGGCGCGGTCCATGGCAAAGCGCACGGGCAATTTCTGGATGGCCACATCGTGCACGACCTGATCGTAGGCGCGCTGCAGAAATGTCGAATAAATCGCTGCGAACGGTTTGAAGCCCTCGGTTGCAAGGCCTGCGGCGAAGGTCACGCCATGCTGCTCGGCGATGCCGACATCGAAGCAGCGGGCGGGAAATTCCTTTGCGAACAGATCAAGCCCTGTGCCTGCAGGCATCGCGGCAGTGATGGCGACGATCTTGTTGTCCTTCTTCGCCTCGGCGATGAGCGCCTGCGCGAACACCTTGGTGTAGGCGGGCGCGCTCGCCTTCGATTTGGCCTGGGCGCCGGTCGCCACGTCGAATTTGACGACGCCGTGATACTTGTCGGCTGAATTCTCCGCCGGCGTGTAGCCTTTGCCCTTCTTCGTCACGACATGAACCAGGAAGGGGCCGTTCTCGGCATCGCGCACGTTCTTGAGCACCGGCAGGAGGTGATCGATGTTATGCCCATCGATTGGGCCGACGTAGAAGAAGCCGAGCTCATCGAATAACGTGCCACCGGTCACGAGCCCGCGCGCATATTCTTCCATCGCCACGGCGCGCTGCTCGAGGAAAGGCGGAAGGAGCTTCGCTAATCTCTTTACCGTATGGCGCACCAGGCGGTAGGTGCGTCCCGATACGCGCCGCGCGAGATAGGCGGAAAGCGCACCGACCGGCGGCGCAATGGACATGTCATTGTCGTTGAGGATCACGATGAGACGCGAGTTCATGGCGCCCGCGTTGTTCATGGCCTCATAGGCCATACCGGCCGACATGGCGCCGTCGCCGATCACGGCGACGACGTTGTTGGATTTGCCCGCGAGGTCGCGCGCGACCGCCATGCCGAGCGAAGCCGAAATCGAGGTTGAGGAATGGGCGGCGCCGAAGGGGTCGTACTCGCTTTCGGCGCGCTTGGTGAAGCCCGAAAGGCCGCCGCCCTGGCGCAGCGTGCGGATGCGCTCGCGCCTGCCGGTCAGGATTTTGTGCGGATAAGCCTGATGTCCAACGTCCCACACCAGGCGGTCTTCCGGGGTGTTAAAGACGTAGTGCAGGGCGACCGTGAGCTCGATGACCCCCAATCCGGCGCCAAGATGGCCCCCGGTTGCGGCAACCGCATCAATCGTCTCCTGCCGCAGCTCATGGGCAAGCTGGCGTAGCTGGCGGCGGTCGAGACGGCGGAGGTCGGCGGGGGTTTTGACGCTATCGAGTAGAGGCGTTTTGGCGGGCTGGGACACGTGAGACTCCACAGGATACCCCTACCCGGCTTCGTCAACTTTAGCCAGCGCAGGGAGCGAGGGCAAACCGGGAACATGTCAGTACTCCGACATACGTGGTATCGCGCGGCGCAATCGCGCTGGAACCCCGATGCTCTGTGGTAAGTTCTACTTCTTTGTCC
>CATPCO010000329.1 GCA_955652925.1 uncultured Xanthobacteraceae bacterium
CATGCCGCGGAGGTCGGGGACGATCACCGCGCGGTCGCGCGCCAGATCCTTTGCAAGCGGCACCCACATGTCGCCCGTCTCGCCATAGCCGTGCAGCAGCACAACTGCCGGCCCCGCGCCGCCAACGCGCACATGCAGCTTGGTGCCGTTCGTTGCGATGTCCCGGATGCGGAAAGTCTTGGGGAAGGCGAACTCGGCATGTGCCTTTCGGGCTGTCATGAATCACCAGCTTTCGGCAGGGCTACGCCTGGCTAAGCCGATAGATTCAATTTGAACGAAATCGTTCAACACGCGACAAGATTTGTTTCCTAGAATACTCGCTAAATTAAGCACGGAGTTGAGTTTGACATGAGCAAAATCCTGGCCTTTTTGAGTGATTGCTCCGGCGCCACCTCGATCGAGTACGCCGCGATCGCAACCGGGGTTGCCGTCGCCGTCCTCGCCGCGGTCAATAATCTGGGAGGAGCCGTCAAATCCAACTACACGTCCGTAGGCGTGGCGCTCGGGGCGAAGTAAGAGCAGCGCGAAGCGACTGAGCGCGAGGCATAACATGCCGACGTTGCTCCTCCTTGCACTGGGCTTTGGCGCGTCCGTTGCAGGTATCTTGTGGATCATCGATATAGCTCTTGCGCACCGATCCGCACTGAAACGGGCAAGCAGGATGTTACTGCCACCTGATCGGACAGATCACAGCGCACATTGATCTCGGCGAGCGGAGTATTCCGGCCGGGCTGGCGAAATGTCACAAACCAGCGCGCGACACGCCAGGCGCAACATTTGCTTCGGAGAGATCACAATAGCGGTTCGGGCGCATCAGAAATGCGGCCAAGTCCGCCGACGGCATAGGTTTTCCCAACAGAAAGCCTTGTGCCGTATCGAACCCTAACGTGGCGAGGCAACGTAGATCGACCTCTGCCTCAACACCTTCCGCGCACGCGCTCGCGCCGAAGCGCCGAGCGAGATCCACGACTGTGGTGCACAGGGATCGCTTCAGCGGATCCACTGCGCAGCCTGAGACGAAATGTCCATCCAGCTTGATCTCAGCGAACGGCAGGTCGGTGAGACGGGATAAAGACGCGTACCCCGACCCAAAATCATCGATCGAGAGCGCCACCCTGTAGAGGGCCAGTTGCGTCGCAACCTCGCTCGCGAGGGCCACGTCGCGAACGATCTCGTCTTCCGTGAGCTCCATAATGAGGCCAGGGAACTTCGGATTACGCGGAAGCGCCTTGCGCACCAGCTCAACGAAGCCTGGGGCGTTCAGGACCGAAGCCGGTACATTGAGGGCCAGCTTGAGACGGGGATGGTGCCGAGCGAAGCCACTCCAATCTGCCACAACGCACTCAAGGACAAACTTGGTCAGCGCGTGGTAGCCAGGATCCCCTGCGGGTGGCAGAAAGCGAGCCGGGGTAAGCAGCCCGTGTTCCGGATGCCGCGCTCGGATGAGCGCTTCTGCACCGCTTACCGTCAAGCTCTGGAGGTTGACTTTAGGTTGATACCAAACCTCCAGCCAGCCGTGCTCCAACGCTTGACTGAGGGTCAGCTCACGTATGCTCTTCTCGCCGCAGGGTCGCATCCCTCTGTGCGCTGGCCCTGACAGAGGTGGTGCAAACAGGTGGGCGTGGAGTTCGTCAACGCCGAACGGTTTCCGCAAGGGCGGTAACATCGCCAAGCCATGCGACTTGCCGATGCGCGCGACTTCCTGCAGCACCCTGTCCTCACAGCCGCTCATGAGTAGGACTTTTCCTTTAAAGTTGAAGGCCTCGAGCTGCCGGATGACGTCGATTGCGTCGAAGCGTTCTAGGGTCACGTCTAATACGAGGAGGTCGGGGTCACAGGACCGTACCTGCGCAAGGAATGGAATTAGATTTTTGAAAGGTTGCGCGGGAATACGAAGTTTACCAAGCAGACTGCACACGAACCTGCCGGTGGCGAGAGAATCGTCGAGGACCAGCGCCAAATTGCCGGCCTCGCGTGCCTGAGTTATGTCCATAGTACTGCCGGCGCCAATCTATGTAAACGCATGCGGATGAAGTTCTGGCAATCTACAATCGTTCCTCCTTGATTCCGGATTCGACCTAAATATTAGTTAGGCAGAGCAGCTGGGGGAGTAATAACTCTACCGCATGGTTGCCGAAAAACTATTCCGGAAGCTCCAAAATTGAGTCGGCGCTGCACGGCAGGGCATCCGCTTACTGGCGATACGACCTGAATGCATACAATTCGAGCGTTCCCGTTTGGACGACAGCAACGCGTTGCAGGCAATTTCTGACTCACATCGTCCGGGGTGCCTTTTCGAAATGCATACCAGGATGTAAAAAAGTGTCCGGGAGCATTTGCTGTTCTTACTAGGACTGTGGTGCAGCGGACGCTGCACCTTCTGTATCATCCACCTGGTGAGAAAACGCTTTGTTCCGACAACCGCATTAGGCTCACTGTTATGATTGAGCGGCGGCGCGCCCCGCGCCAGGAAGTCAATAAACCCGCGCGCATCGCATTCCGCGGAAGCCGCCCAGTCATTGGTTGCATTGTTCGTAATGTGTCCGAAGGTGGCGCGTGTCTAGCCGTAGAAGCTTCGATAGAGCTCCCGGACGCTTTCCATCTTGTGTTCGCCAGCAGCGAGCCCGCGCGTGCCTGCTACATAATGTGGCGCAAGGAAACCCGTATTGGTGTCGCGTTCGAAACACCCGTGGCTGAAGAGTGTTGATAAGCCGTAAGGCAATCTCAACTTTTCCGCGCTATCGTTTTTATAAGTCCGTACTGCGTGCCTGAGCGTTCACGGCCCTGATCGCATTCACCGGCTGACCAACTCCATCGCGATCAGGGCCGCCTCAGCCGGCCAGCCGGTGCAGCGGCAAGTCAGCAAACTCTGGAACGGCCGCCGTAACGTCGAACTGCGGCTACTGGGATACGCTGCCCAGGATTTCGAATTCCTCCGTTACTTTCCCGGCCTGGAGCTCCTCAATGTCGGCCGATTGAAGGACAACAAGGCGATCGCCGCGATGTTTCCAGAAGAGATGCATCGGGTAGTGTACTACACGATAACGCCCGGCACATGTCTGCGACGACCGACGCCGTAGCTTGGGGGTGGCCAATGCGTGGAAGCCGCTACC
>CATPCO010000330.1 GCA_955652925.1 uncultured Xanthobacteraceae bacterium
ATGTCGATTTCTTTCCCGGCATCAGTCTGCGATGGGGCTTCGGTCACATGATCAACATGGACCCGGTTCCGGACGGCCGCAGTGCGGGCAGCCTGACCTGGGGCGGCCTGTTGAACACCTATTACTGGATCGATCCCGCCAAACGCATCGCCGCGGTTTTCATGACCCAGGTCTTGCCATTTGCCGATCGGCGCGTGTTGCGGGTCTATCGTGAGTTCGAGCGCGGTGTCTACGCCGCTATTCGCAGCTCGTAGCCCGGATTGGCACCTTACTCAATCACCTCGTCGGCAAGCGCGAGCAGCGGCGCGATGCTGATACCGAGCGCCTTCGCCGTCTTGAGGTTGATCACGTGATCAAACTTTGCTGGGAGCTGGACCGGTAGATCGCCCACGTTCTCGCCCTTCAGGATACGATCGATATAACCCGCGGCACGCCGGTAGTGATCGAGCTGATCGGAGCCGTAAGCCATCAGTCGCCGACGCATGCAGGCTACTCGATGATCTTGTCGGCGCGAAGGAGGAGAGATGTGGGCACATCGACGCCGATCGCTTTCGCCGTTTTGAGATTGATTACTAGTTCGAACGTCGTCGGCTGCTCCACGGGAATCTCAGCGGGCTTTGTACCACGAAGCACTTTGACGACAATCCGCGCGGTCTGACGGAACATTTCCGTGAACCGCGGACCGTAGCCCAGGAGAGCGCCGCCATCCGCATCTTCGGGCCATTGATAGATGGAAGCGAGGCGTAACTTCGTGAGCTGCGCGATGAAATCCGCCGGATCAACCGAGAACATCGGCGTCGCCAGAAAATTGATAGCCTGAGCGCCTGATGCCTTTACTTCGTCAATAACAGAGATGACTTCCTCGCGCTTGGCGACGCCTCGGACCAAAGCCTCGGTGCCATGGCTTTGCGCCGCCTGCCGCAGTTGCTCAACGTGCGCGGGCGGTGTGACGTTCGAGTCTGCCAGAATGGCTAGCTTCCGCAGGCCTGGACACGCTTCAATGAGAATTTCCTGGCGCTTGCCATCCAGCTCCGGTGAGAGGAGACTCAATCCGGTAATGTTGCCGCCCGGCCGGGCGAGGGAAGCCGCGAGCTCAGTCGCGACCATGTCCTCGCTCATTCCCACAAGCGGTATAGTCTGAGTAATCTTCTGGAGCGCGCGCAAGGGCAATTCGGGGCCGGCACGGATCACATCAGGCGATGCCGCAACGACGGACTGCGCCACAGATGCGATCTGATCGTTCTGTATGCCGAAGCCGCCCGGGATCACGATCAGATTTTGACCTTCGACAAAGCCGTTGAACCGAAGCTCGTCAAGCAATGCAACGACGCTCGGCGACTCGCGGGAGGTAAGCAGAAGGAAGGCGATCCGATAAACGCGGCCTGGCTCCTGTGCCCGTGCGGAAAACGGCAATGATGCCGTTGCACCCATGAACTTGATGAATTCGCGCCGCCACACTGCTGCGCCGGCAAGGAGAGCGATCATCTCGCGTCGCTTGAGTTGCTGGAACTTCATTCATCCTCCGGTGTCGAGGTCGGCAAGATATCACAGTCGCAGGCGGCCAGCCGCTTGATGGCCGCCGGCGAAAGAGACACTCCGGCGAGCCTCGCAGCATAAAGCGCTGCTCCAAGACTTGGCGCGAGCACCGGTGCCCTCAAATCATAGCGCGCGGAGCGTGCCTCAATATGGCGCCGGAACGGACGCAGGATCAGGTCACCCGCGTTGAACACGCCACCCGAATAGGAGAGCGGAACGGTTTCGCCCGCCGGAAATCCAAGCGCCTGGCGCACCGCGTCCGCAATGCAGACAAGTTCGCGCGCGGCATGGTCGAAGATTGCAATCGCAGCCGGATCGCCCTCCCGTGCCGCGCGGGCGACAAGCGAAGAGAGCGCGGCGATGCGTTCTCGCGCACGCGCGTTGGGGAGCTTGGTAGAGAGATCAAGATCGGAAACGAGATCGAGCGCGGCGCGCACTGCCGCATAGAGCGGCCCCCTGGGAAGGCGGCCGTCGCTCATGCGCGTGAAGATGTTGAGCCCCTGCACCGCGATCCAATAGGCGGAGCCTTCATCGCTGAAAACTTCGCCCCAGCCGCCCGCGCGCGCCGCCCTCCCCTTGCGCTCGCCATAGGCGATCGAGCCCGTTCCGGCGACGACATTGATGCCGTCTTCGCCAGCCAGCGAGCCTGCCCAGGCGCAGACCATATCGTTGCCGCAGCGGTAACGGCTATGGCCGAGCAGCGGCTGCGGCATTGCATCGAGCACGCTTTGCGCCGTGCTGTCTTCGCCATAGGCGGGTAGACCGAAGAACGCGTAGGCGGCGGCACTCCCCTCGATGCCTGCCTGCCCGAAGAGCGCGTCAAGCCCGTTTGCGAGCACGCTGCGCAGGCCCTCCATGCCGATCTCGATGTGATAGGAGCTCGGCCCCTCGCACGACGCGACGAGGCCGCCCTCGCCATCGACCAGCACGAACCGTGTTTTGGTGCCGCCGCCATCGACGCCGAGAAAGAGGCTCATGCGCGCAGCGGGTGAATGCGCACCCCCTGCACGACCCGGTGCACGGTGCCTGATGTGTTGGGACTATCCGGCGTGAGGCCACGGTCGATGGCAGCCTCGAACGCAAACATCTGCGGCGCGGCAATGAAGGGAAGCAGGAGTTCGATATCCGCAGCCTGCGTCATGTCGGGGATGGTGATCTTATCGACGCCGGGGGGCAGGCCTTTATCGCAGGCGCAAATTGCGAGCACGCCGCCGGCTTTGCCGTCCCGCGCAATCTCCTGCAGCAGGTCAAGGTCATAGCGGCGGGTATAGGCATGGTTGGAAAGAAAGATCACAACCAGCGTTCGCTCGTTCACGATGGTCTTGGGGCCGTGCCGAAATCCCATCGGGGAGTCGTGGAGCGCAACCACTCCCCCGTCGGTCAATTCAAGCAGCTTAAGCGCAGCCTCGCGCGCAAGCCCCTTGAAAATATGACTCCCGAGATAGACGACACGCTCATACCTGCGCGCGGCGAGCGAGTTCATCGCTGCTGCCTGCGCTGCGATGACGCAGTCCATCGCGCTGGCAACGGAATCGACCCTTGCTCCCATGCCGTCAATGCCGGAAAGCGAGGCAAGGCCCGCCCAGGTCATGGAGCTGAAGCTTGAGGTCATCGCAAAGCTTCGGTCGTTGGTTTCTTCCGGCAGCAGGATGATCACGCCCTTGCCGGTCCGCGCAATCCGGCGGGCAAGCTCGCCGTCGGAGTTGCATGTGATCGCGGCCTGGTGGATCTCACGCACGAGCTGTTCCGCAAGATCAAGCGCTGCGACGCTTTCGGGGCTGTTGCCGGAGCGGCCAAACGAAATGAGCAGGGTTGGCTTGTCGGCCGCAAAATAGTGAGAGGGCGCGCATACGAGGTCTGTGGTGGCAATCGCCTCGACCCTGCATGGGAGCTTGCATGCGAGATAGGGTGCGAGGCACTCGCCGATAAAGGAGGAGGTGCCCGCGCCCGCCAGGATCACACGCATGTCCGTGCGATGGATCAACGGAAGAACAAAGCGCTCGAGCGCCTCCTTGCGCGCGACGAGCCCCGCCTGGGTCTTGCGCAGCATCGCGCCTTGCTGCGCGATCTCCGTTGCCGTCCAGAGCGCGCCGAGCGCGCGCAATTCCCCTTCATCGCGGCCGAGCTTAGCCATTGGTCGCGGCACAATAATCATGGAGCACGGCACCAACATGCGCCATGGCCAGCTCGGCGGGGCTCGATCCGATCTCACCGGGTTGCACGGCCCTACAGGCGACGGGCAGATACTGGCTGATCAATGCAAGCGGGGGTGGGTTTTCGTTGAGGTTGCGGAACATGATGTTCTGCGCCCGGACGATCTGCGGATCGGGCCAATAATAGCGGATGCGGTCACTGAGACTGTATTGCAGGTCGTAATCGAGCTCAGCGCCGCGCGCGTGATAGTATTTCACCCAGTGCCGCGGCTCCGCTTTCATGCGTGCAATGACGATCCTGCGGAAATCAGAAAGGCATGAAGGTTCGATCCATTCGCGCTCGATGGCATCCAGCGCCCAGAGCGCCTCGCGCAGTGCAAAGGTGAGAGCGGGGCCGACTTTGAGGATCGCGAAATGATCCCGCACCAATGACCCGAGCGACGCTCGTGTC
>CATPCO010000331.1 GCA_955652925.1 uncultured Xanthobacteraceae bacterium
AATCTATGCACCGCAACTGCCTGGGGGACTGGGGGTCCCGAGTTCAAATCTCGGCGCTCCGACCAGCAAAATCGAATACTTACATGGAGTTTGGTCAGGCCAACTTCCCAGAAAAAGCTGTCCGCAGAGCGAGCGCACAAGGAACACGGCACACGACATTGAAGCTGCCAGGATGAGCCCCTCTCTTCTCACAAACGAGATCATCCATCAAAGACGTTCGCGGCTGCGACGCACCTTCGAGCGACATTGAAGGCAGCACAGAGGTGGCACGCGGGATGAGCCTCGCAAAAAAGAGCCCTGGCTTTTGCGAACAGCCAGGGCTCCGATCGGCCAGCACCTTCTTTGGATCGGAGGGGCGCGGCGATCGGCGCTTAGAGTGCTCCCAATTTCTCAGGGCGGTCGAGCGCACGCGCCAAAAATACGGGATCACGGTAAAGAGCCCTGGCCTTTTTGACGGGCCAGGGCTGGGGATCGAACCGCTAAAGGTCCTGTATCGGGAGCAACAGGAGCAACGGCGATCATCAAAGCATGCGCCTTGATTCTAATGGCGCCGTCGAGGGCATAGTTAACCGTAAGTTAATTTTGCGCTGGCGAATTTTGAACTTTCGCGCATCATGTTTGCATGTTGTATCTTCTCGATCCCACCTGGATCGCTGCATTCAGCATATTGTTTCTGTGCGTCGGTGCGGCGTACATCGCGCTTAAAGCCTGAAGTCGGGGTAAGCCGCAAAAAAGGAGCCCTGGCTGCAAACTAACCAGGGCTCTCGAGTCTGCCGCAGGCCCGTACACGCCAGAACGGGCGGCGGCGATCAGCCGGATTTTAGACTGCTCCGATTCGGTAGCGCCGTCGAGGGGCTGCGCAATAAACGAGATTGCATTAAAGAGCCCTGGGGGCTGGGGATCAGCTCGACCAGGGCTCCGATCGGCCGCATGCCCCCGAACACACCAGAAGGGGACGCGGCGATCGCCGCCTAGACTGCTCCCTTTCGGGGCCGCCGTCGAGAGGGGTGAAGCAGTTCTGGTATATGTCGGCAGTTGGCAGAGATGGGCCGAAGGGCCCGCAACGTGAGTTCAAGTTGCTCAAAGACATCCGTAAAGTGGAAGATGCCGCACGCGGATAAGCGGCGGATTACGCGCCATCCGCCTTCGGCGGATCAGCGCTAATCCGCCCTACGACGCGGCTACTGCGTCGTTATCCCACCATCGCCCCGAACAGGCGCCACTCGCCCGGCACGCCTTTGAGCTGGTGCGTTCCACGCTCCGCGAAGGCCAAGCCGGAACCCGCCACAAGATCGCGCACGGTCTGTGAGACCAGCACCTCCTGCGGCGCAGCAAGCGCGGCGACGCGCGCGCCGATATGCACGGCGATGCCGGCGAGGCGCTCACCCGCGAGCTCGCATTCGCCGGTGTGCAGGCCGCAACGGACTTTGAGGTCGAGCGAGCGCACGGCATCGCGAATGGCGCCGGCGCAGCGCACGGCTCGCGCCGGCCCGTCGAAGGCGGCCAGAAATCCGTCGCCCGCGGTGTCGATCTCGCGGCCGCGAAACTGCCGCAGCACATCGCGTACCTTGGAATAGAACGCATCGAGCAGCACACGCCAGGCGCGGTCGCCCAAAGCTGCCGCCCGTTCCGTTGAACCTACGATGTCGGTGAACAACACCGTCGCAAGCACCCGGTCGGGCTCATGAGCAAGCCGCTGTCCGGTGAGGAATTGCTCGATTTCCTCGACGATCGCGCCGCCTCCCCCGACCCACCAGGTGTGGTCCTCACCCGGAAACTCGACGAGCTTTGCGCCCGGAATATGCTCGGCCATGTAGCGGGCATTCTCCACTGCAATCACGTGCTCTGCGGTGCGATGCATGATGAGCGCCGGCACGCTGATGGAGGGCAGGATGTGCCGCACGTCGATTTCACGGTTCATCCGCATGATCGCGAGCGCGGCGCCGGGGCTTGCGGCGGCACGGAAATAGGAAGCCATGCGGTCGGCGGCATGCCTGTCGTGCGCAACGCTGGGTGCCCACATGGCAAGGCTGATCCCATCCGGCGTCCCCCAATGGCGCTCCATGCGCCCCAGCACCTGATCCCATCGCCCGCTGTTCCAGCCGAACTGATAATCAGGCGCCCAGTCCCGTTTGGCATAGGTGCCATAGAGAATGAGGGCCGAGGTGCGGTGCGGGTAGGTCGCAGCATAGAGAAGCGACATCGGTCCGCCTTCGGAGACACCGAACAGCGCCGCACGCTCGGATTCCACCGCATCGAGCACGGCCTGCACGTCGTGCATGCGCTGCTCGAGGGTGAAAATCTGTGAACCGCGGTCGGACATTCCCACGCCGCGCTTGTCGAAGATGATCAGACGGCAAAACGACGCGAGACGGCGCAAGCAATCGCTCGCCTGGGGCGACTGCCAGATAGCTTCGATGTGGGAGACGAAGCCCTGCACAAACAGGAGATCGAGCGGCCCTTGACCCAAGACCTGATAGGCGATGTGAACGTCATCGCTTTTGACGTAGCGCGTCTCAGGGATGTCAGCCATTCAGTCGCCTAAGGGAAATCAGTCCAGCTACCAGCGGCCTCCGCGACGGACGAGCCGCAGAACAATCAGCAGCAGGACGGCGCCCAGCGTGGCGGAAATGATATCGCTCAAAATGCTGCTGCCGAAATGCAGTCCAAGCCGCGGGAAGAGCCAGTCGCCGATCAAGGCGCCGACAATGCCGAGGCAGATATCGGCGATAAGACCGTAACCCGTGCCACGCACGAGATGACCGGCCAGCCATCCTGCGATGAGACCAACAACGAGGATAACGAGAAGACCTTGATCCGATACCATGGCGCCCCTCATGCTGCATGCCCAAACGGGCTGATCAGGAAGGTTCACGCTTCCGCGGTATCAAAGCAAGAGGCTATTCGCGCCCTTCATCCCTGACCTTCGGCAGGAAAGGCTTCGCCGCAGCGACCATCACCTTCGACGGCGCGGGCGCGGGTGTCCTTTCACGCAACGTCGCAAGCAGCATCTGGTCATCGCCGCCCTCGCGCGGCGCGCGCCCGACATATTCCACACGCACGCGCGCCGTACCGTGGTGATAGAAGTCGAGAGCCCTTGCGGCACCAACCGATAGATCGACCAGGCGGTTGCGTACAAACGGCCCGCGATTGTTGACCCGCACAATGATGGAGCGGCCATTGTCGAGATTGGTCACCCGCGCATAGCTCGGCAGCGGCATGGTGGGATGCGCCGCCGAAATGCCGTTCATGTCGTAGCGCTCACCGTTTGCGGTCAGGCCGCCATGAAAGTCCGGCCCATACCAGGACGCGATGCCGTCCGCGCGGTAGGAAGGATCCTCGGCCGGCACATAGGTGCGCCCACGCACGCTGTAGGGCTTGCCGACGGTGAATCGCCCCGTGCTCGCAGTGATTTCTGAAACCTGCTCATCGTCATCGGCGTATCGGGCGCCCACGCCGTCGGCGTATTTGGCGCCCAAAGGCGAGCACTGGGCGAGCGCAAGGGCGGCGGATGCGAGCGCCGCCGCTCGCGTCAGCCTGACAGCAATTTGCCGTACGAAGTATCGGTTCATGCCCCCCAGCCCCGGCGTTCTGTGGCATTCGATCACGGCGGGATTGGGACATCCAAATTACCAGATCAGGGCATGCGGGCGATGGAATCGAGACCGATGCGCAGATACTCCGCGAGCCGCACCGTCTTGCCCATCAGATAGATCACCTGATCATCGGCATCGACATATTTCGAGCAGGTTTCGAGCGCGCTGGGATAGGAGTGCTCAAAGTCGCCGCGACCGAGCAGCATGAGGGCGATCAGCTCTTTGCGCGCCGCGTCGCTCAAGCCGTAGAGGTAATCCGCGAGCGCACGACGCTCGGGATCATTGATGATGTCCTCGGCAGATTGTGTGGTGCCTTGAGTAGCTCTTGCCTGCCGTGCCTCGGACAGCCGATCCAGCAAGATGATGACTTCCTCCACCTGGACAGGCGTGATGGCGCTGAGCATGACCGGCGCGACTCCCCGGATCAGCCTAGCAGCAGGTGATGAGTCGCGCGAATCCCGCTTTGCACCGACTAATCCTTGGCCGCGTCATCGAGCAGCCGGCGGCATGCAAGAAGCTCGCTGAGCGCCTCCTGTAATTGGCGCCGATGTTGCGGTGAAAACCCTCCAGAGTCTTGCACGCGCACATGGTCGCGATCACGCACGTGCGCGCCGGGCGAGTCTGAGCTCTCGCTCCGCTCGGCTGCCGGCGCCGGTTCCTCAACGAATCCGCGCGGCGGTTGCGGCGCGCCAGGCTGCCAGACCGTGCGCACAAAAGGCTCGCCTTGCTCGCGCAGAATGCGCTGGACGCCCCGAACCGTGTAGCCCTCACTGTAAAGCAGGTGCCGGATGCCGCGGAGAAGGTCGAGGTCCGAAGGGCGGTAATAGCGCCGCCCTCCGCCTCGCTTCATCGGCCTGATCTCATGGAAGCGGCTTTCCCAGAACCGCAGCACATGCTGGGGAATTTCAAGCTCCGCGGCGACCTCGCTGATGGTGCGGAATGCCTCCGGCGCCTTGTCCACCGCGGTGATGCTCCTGCGCCGTGCGCGGCCGATTATTTTTTCTCTTCGGCCGGCGCCGGCGCGACATTAATGCGCTGCTTGAGAATTGCAGAAGGCTTGAACACCATCACACGACGCGGCGAGATCGGCACTTCCTTGCCGGTCTTGGGATTGCGTCCGACGCGCTGGCCCTTGCTGCGCACCACAAACGACCCGAACGAGGATAGTTTGACCGTTTCACCGCGTTCCAGGCAGTCGGTGATTTCCTTCAACACCAACTCAACCAGGGTTGCCGACTCGGTGCGCGACAATCCAACCTTCTGGTAGACCGCCTCGCACAAATCCGCCCGCGTGACCGTTTTTCCTGCCATCGCCCAGCCCGCCTTCGGCGATCCATTTATCTCTCTGAATTATCAAACGATATTAGGTTGGCGCGAGACGGTCAACGGGGCGCTTTAGCTCTTCCCGCAGGGGAGAGGTCGAAATCGCACTCACCAGCGCGCCAGCACTGCCCCCCAGGTAAAGCCGCCGCCCATGGCTTCCATCATGACGAGATCGCCACGATTGATCCGCCCATCGGCAACAGCGCATGTGAGAGCCAGAGGAATTGAGGCGGCCGAGGTGTTGCCATGCTTGGCGACCGTGGTGATCACCTTGTCCGGGGGTATGCCGAGCTTCTTTGCGGAATCGTCGATGATCCGCTGGTTGGCCTGATGCGGCACGAACCAATCGATGTCGGCGGCCGTATAGCCCGCTGCCTTGAGCGTATCTTCGATGACATCGGTTATCATCACGACCGCGTGCTTGAACACCGCCCGTCCCTCCATGCGGAGATGGCCGACGGTCTGGGTGGACGATGGCCCGCCATCAACGTAGAGCTTGGACTTGTGACGGCCGTCGGAGCGCAAGCTCGCGCTCAGAATGCCGCGGTCCTCCCGTGTGCCCGGTTCTGACCGCACTTCGAGCACGACGGCACCGGCACCGTCGCCAAACAGAACGCAGGTCGCGCGGTCGTTCCAGTCGAGGATGCGGGAGAACGTCTCCGAGCCGATGACCAGGGCGCGCTTGAATGCACCCGATTTGAGCAGACCATCAACCGTCGCAAGCCCAAATACAAATCCCGAGCACACGGCCTGCAGATCGAAAGCGGCACCGTGCGTGATACCCAGGCCCGCCTGGACAGAAACGGCGCTGGCCGGAAACGTATTGTCCGGCGTCGAGGTTGCGAGCACGATCAGATCGATGGATTGTGCATCGATGCCGGCTGCGGCAAGCGCCGCGCGCGCGGCCTTGAGCGCCATCTCGGAAGTCGTTTCGCCCTCGGCCGCAATGTGGCGTTCGCGAATACCAGTACGCTGCCGGATCCACTCGTCCGACGTGTCGACCATCTTTGAGAGCTCGGAATTGGTCAGAACACGGCTTGGGAGATAGCTGCCACATCCAAGCACGACCGAACGCGTCACCGTCACGATGCCCGACTCCGCGGCACATTCGGCGTTGCTGAGGACTCCGGTGGCTTCGCAAGGGTCTGCCCGACTTTCGCAAGCAGTTCGTGTTGCACCATCTCGTGTCCAATATCGATGGCGCAGGCAAAACCTTCCGCATCGGTCGCGCCGTGACTCTTGATAACAATGCCGTTGAGACCAAGGAACACGCCGCCATTGGACTTGCGCGGATCCATCTTGTCGCTGACCGCCCGAAACGCGCGCCGTGCCAGCAAATAACCGAGCCGGGTCGCGATGGTGCGGTTGAGCTCCTGTTTGAGAAGGTGAGCAAGCTGGCGCGCGGTACCCTCGGCGGCTTTGAGTGCAATATTCCCGGTAAAGCCCTCGGTCACGACCACGTCAGCCGTCCCCTTGCCGATGTCATCGCCCTCGACGAAGCCGACGTAAGCAAGCTTCGGCCATTGCGCTTCGCGCAGCATCTGGCCGGCGCGGCGAACCTCCTCCAGTCCTTTCACCTCTTCAACCCCGATATTGAGCAGGCCGACGCTTGGTCTTTCGATGCCGAGGAGAACCCGCGCCATGGCGCTCCCCATGGCCGCGAGGTTGACGAGGTGGCGCGCGTCGGCTCCGATCGAAGCCCCAAGATCGAGCACGATGGATTCCCCGCGCAGCGTGGGCCAGATTGCTGCAATGGCCGGGCGCTCAATTCCGGGCATGGTTTTGAGCTCGAACTTCGCCATTGCCATGAGCGCGCCGGTGTTGCCGGCCGAGACCGCAACATCGGCTGAGCCCTTCTTCACTGCATCGATTGCAAGCCACATCGACGATTTCCAGCGTCCCTTGCGCAGCGCCTGGCTGGGTTTGTCGTTCATCTTGATGGCCACGTCCGTATGGACGATCTCGCAGCTCGCCTTGAGCTGCGGCCGGGTATCGAGCAGAGGCGCAAGGACTGCGCCATCGCCGAACAGCAAAAATTCGCTGTCGGGATAGCGCGCAAGGGACAATTCCGCTCCGGGAACAACCACCGCAGCCCCATGGTCCCCCCCCATGGCGTCAAGCGCGATGCGGATTTTACGGGGCATGGCGCAACAATACCGCGTCGGCGGCTGAACGCACAACGGGGGCCGCCATTCAGCTTCGCCTGCCGCTTCCATCCTTTCTCAAGGCGGCAAGCGCCGCGAACGGATGTGCATTATCATCACCCGCGCTGGGCGCCTGGAACACCGTTCCCGGTTTGCGCGGATATGGATCAATGCCCAGGATAAGAAATTCGGTAGCGAGGGCTCCAAGGTCGACCGTGCCCTCGCCCAGGGCTTCGACTGCATCCTCGAGGGGGACTTCAATTTCTGCCGCCTCGTGTCTCCCCGCTTGCGGCGAAGGCACAAACACAAGATCGACAGCTTCATCCACTTCGTTTTCCATGGGGTCGAGGGTGACGACGCAAGTCTGACCGACAGTCGCCGAGACGCGGCCCACGAGATGCAAGCCACTGCGCCCATGGCGGGTAACGTCGAAGCTCGCTTCAAGCCGTGGCAGCCTCGCAAGGCCCGCCAGCGCGGCAACGGCTTCACGCTCCCGCTCATCGGGAGTGAGATCGATGTGCAATCCCGCCTCCGGCACATCGGAGACGGAGAGTGGAACGTGCCAGCGGTTGGTGGCGGCCGCTGCCCGCTTGGTCCTGCGCTTACTCATGGCCGGCAGCCATTTTCAGCAGCCGCTGCGGATCGGGGAAGCTGATCTCGCCCTGCCCAAATCCGCCCTGCCCCGCCAGCTCACGCACGACCGCACGGCTGTAGATGGCCAAACGCCCAGCGTTGTCCGGTTTCAACGCGCCCGCAAAGACGTTCCGTCTAAGGGCAAAGACCAGCTCGTTCGCGTCGGAGGCCGCAAGGGCCGTCCGATACGCCGCCTGCCGGCCATAAAACGCCTCTCCTATTCGACGCATCTTCCGGGGCACCGCGAGATCGCCGATTCCCATCTCCCGCATGTTAGCATCCATGTCACTGCAAAAAAGATCGAACAGCTCCTGACCCAATTGCCGGCTTTCTGCCTCCCCATCCTGCAGATGACGCAAAACAAGAACGATATGGAGCATGAGCATCTCCAGCCGGCCGCTAACGGTATCGGGGACGCCGTAGCTGCGGTAAAATGCCGGCGCCCGCGCCTGCGCCACGATGGCGCCATAGAGCGCAGCAATGCTGCCGGATTGGGAGTTAGGGGCAAATCTACGGAATATCATTGGGTTAGCTCGCGGCTCCGGCCGAAACAGGAGCCTCGATGGCTCAAACGGGCAATCACACAGCGTTATCAGTGATATGGGGATGGCTGTTCCGATAGCGAAATGGACCCGAGCGCCGCGTTCGGCTGCTGCGCTGAGCGCAGCCGTACTATTGACATTCGGCCTCTTGCTGGGCGGTTGCTTCTCCGAAACTTATCAGAAAGGGTACATCGTACCCGACGGGGCGCTGGAGCAAATTCCAGTCGGCTCCACCCAGGAGCAGGTTCTGCTCGTGCTTGGCACGCCCTCCACCGTCGCAACGGTCAATGGCGAGGTGTTTTACTACATCTCCCAGCGTGCCGTGCGGCCCATCGGTTTCATGCCGGCACAGATGACGGATCAACGGGTGGTCGCGGTCTATTTCGACAAGCACAGAAGGGTGGAACGCCTTGCCGACTACGGCTTGAAAGATGGGCGAGTCTTCGATTTCGTGAGCCGCACGACCCCCACCGGCGGCAAGGACACCGGCTTCATCGTAGGATTGTTCAAGATCTTCTAGCGCGCCAGCACCGCGAGCAGAAGCAGCGCGACGATGTTGGTGATCTTGATCATCGGATTGACTGCTGGTCCGGCCGTGTCCTTGTAGGGATCTCCCACGGTATCGCCGGTCACGGCCGCCTTGTGAGGCTCGGAGCCTTTGCCGCCGTAATGGCCGTCCTCGATGTATTTCTTTGCGTTATCCCAGGCGCCGCCCCCTGATGTCATGGAAATCGCGACGAACAGACCGGTCACGATGACGCCGAGCAGCATGGCTCCGACGGCGGAAAAGCCCGCCGACTTGCCGGCCGCTCCGCCGCCGGCGATCCAATAGATCAGAAAAAATACGACGATCGGCGAGAGCACGGGCAACAATGAAGGCACGATCATTTGCTTGATCGCGGCGACGGTGAGGAGATCGACGGCCTTGCCGTAATCCGGCTTGTCGGTTCCAGCCATGATCCCGGGCTTTTCACGGAATTGCCGGCGCACCTCCTCCACAATGGCTGCGGCCGCCCGGCCAACCGCAGTCATTCCCAGCGCGCCGAACAAATAGGGCAGCAGGCCTCCGAACAGGAGGCCGGCGACGACATACGGATTGCTCAAGGAGAAATCCAGGTTGACCCCCTGAAAGTAGGGGTGATGCGCAGCATCCGAAATGAAGAATTGCAGGTCCTGATTGTAGGCTGCGAACAAGACCAGGGCGCCGAGGCCAGCTGAGCCGATGGCGTAGCCCTTGGTCACCGCTTTCGTGGTATTGCCGACCGCGTCAAGCGCGGCAGTGGATTTACGCACCTCCTTGGGCAGGCCCGACATCTCGGCAATGCCGCCGGCATTGTCGGTCACCGGGCCGAAGGCGTCGAGCGCGACGATCATGCCTGCAAGCGAAAGCATGGTGGTCACCGCGATTGCGATGCCGAACAAGCCCGCAAGCTTAAACGTGATCAATATGCCGGCAATGATGACGATGGGCGGCAGCGCTGTCGCTTCCAGTGAGACAGCCAGTCCTTGAATGATGTTGGTGCCGTGGCCCGTCAAGGAAGCCTTGGCAATCGACTGAACGGGCCGGAAATTCGTCCCGGTATAGTATTCGGTGATCCAGACGATCAGCCCGGTCACGAGCAGGCCGACGATGCCGCACACGAACAGCGAGGTGCCGCTATAGGACTGCCCTGGAACCGTGCCGAACCCGACGAGAAGCCAAGTCACCAGAGCGACGCCGACGAGCGAGAGGGCGCCAGTCACCAGGACGCCCTTGTAGAGGGCGCCCATGATCGATTGGGTCGGACCGAGCTTTACCGCAAAGGTGCCGATAATCGAGGTGATGATGCCGATGCCGCCGATCGCCAGCGGATAGGTCATCATCCGCAGGAGCACGTCGGCTCCGGCGGTACGAAAGAAGATAGCCGCGAGCACCATGGTGGCGACCATCGTCACCGCGTAGGTTTCGAACAGGTCGGCAGCCATGCCCGCACAGTCACCGACGTTATCGCCGACATTGTCGGCGATGGTTGCAGGATTGCGCGGATCATCCTCGGGGATCCCGGCCTCAACCTTGCCGACCAGATCGCCGCCCACGTCGGCGCCCTTGGTGAAAATCCCTCCTCCGAGACGGGCGAAGAT
>CATPCO010000332.1 GCA_955652925.1 uncultured Xanthobacteraceae bacterium
CCGGCAACGGACCCGTGCGCCAGCGCGCGCACGCGCGCGATTTCGAGGTTGAAGGCGTAGAGGGCATAGAGAGCGCCGCGGTGCTCGGCGGGCGCGAACAGGGCGGCAAGAAAGCGGTCCCGGTCCCCCGAACGGACCAGCCGCTCACAATGCGCCACTGCGTCCGGCATGGCTCCAAGGCGCCTTGGTCCATCTCAGGTTCGCGCCGGTTGTTGCGCGGGAAGGTGCTCCTCCGCCTCGACGCGCGCCGTCCCGACGCCGAGGTAAATCAGAATTGGCGCGGCGATAAACACCGACGTGTAGGTACCCACCAGTACGACGCCGAAGATCATGGTGGCGACAAAGCTGTGAATGGCATGACCACCGAACAGGAGCAGTGCCAACAGCGCGAGCGTCACGGTCACGTGGGTGATGATGGATCGTGACAGCGTGGAATTGACGGAGATGTTGAGCAGATCCGGCATCGCCATGCGCTTGTAGCGCCGTAGCATCTCACGGATGCGGTCATAGATGACGACGGTATCGTTGAGCGAATAGCCCAGGATGGTAAGCAGCGCCGCAATGCTGGAAAGATCGAAGTCGATCTGAGTCAGCGACATGTAACCGATTGTCAGAACGAGATCGTGGACGTTCGCGATCATGGCCCCGAGCGCGAACTGCCACTCGAACCGGAACCAGAGATAAATCAGGATCGCGAAGATCGCGAGCATGAGGCCGACCGTGCTGTAGGCCAGGAGCTCTTTGGAGACGCGCGGTCCCACCACTTCTTCACGGCGAATATCGACGTCGTTGCCGAGCGCCTGCCTGACTTTGGCAAGGGCGGCCTGCTGCGCCTCCTCTCCGCCCGGTTGCTGGGCCACCCGGATCAGCACGTCCTCGGGGCCGCCGAACTGCTGCAGCTGCACCTCGCCCAGTCCCAGCCCGCCCAGCGTTGCGCGCATCCTGGCGAGATCGGCCGGACCTGATTTCGACTGCACCTCAAGCAAGGTGCCGCCGATAAAATCGATCCCGAAATTAAGCCCATGAAAGAAGTACAGAAAAATTGCAGCGATTGAGAGCAGCGCGGAAACCGGAAAACTGATGCGCCGAAAGCGCATGAAGTCGAACTTGGTGTCGTCGGGGACGATCCGCATGAGCGGAATGGAGGGATGCAGCCGCACGTCGCTCGCCCCTCAGGAGATCGCCAGCTGTCGCGGACGTGCCCACCCGACCCACCAGGCCACGATCAGGCGCGTCAACGTGAAGGCCGTGAACACGGTGGTGACAATGCCGATACCCAGCGTCACCGCGAAGCCGCGTACCGGTCCGGTGCCGATAAAGAACAAAACAGCAGCCGCAATAAAGGTGGTGATATTGGAATCGAGGATGGTTGCGAGCGCGCGTGTGAAGCCGGCATCGATCGCGTTGATGGGGGTACGTCCGCTGCGCACCTCCTCGCGGATGCGTTCATAGATCAGGACATTGCTGTCCACTGCAATCCCGATCGTGAGAACAATGCCGATGATGCCGGGTAGCGTGAGCGTCGCATTGAGAAACGACAGGATGCCGAAGATCATACCGATATTGATGCCGACCGCGATGCTGGCGAATACGCCGAACAGGCCGTATGTGAAAATCATGAATACGACGACGAGGGCCGCGCCGAAATAGGACGCGAGTTTTCCCTTCTCGATGGAATCCTGGCCCAGCCCGGCGCCCACGACGCGCTGCTCGATCACGGTAAGCTTTGCAGGCAAGGCGCCCGCCCGCAGCAGAATGGCGAGATTGTTGGCGGATTCGACGGTGAAATTGCCGGAGATTTGTCCGGATCCACCCCGAATGGGCTCGCGGATAACGGGCGCCGAGATCACCTCATCGTCGAGCACGATTGCAAACGGCCGCCCCACATTGTCGGTGGTGACCTGAGCGAATTTCCGCGCTCCCGAGGTGTTGAATTTGAACGAGACAATGGGCTCACCGGTGCGCTGGTCGTAACCAGGCTGCGCATTGGTGAGCTCCTCCCCCGAAACAATCACGCGCTTTTCCAGGAGATAGGGCCGGCGGCCTTCCGCGGCCGAGCCGTAAACGATTTCCGAGTCAGGCGGGGGATGCTCCTTGAGCGCCTGCTCGACCGTCATTGAGGTATCGACAAGGCGGAAGGTCAGTTTCGCCGTGGTCCCGATGACCTTGATAAGCTCCTCCGGATTTCCAAGTCCGGGGACCTGCACCAGCACGCGATCGATTCCCTGGCGCTGAATCGAAGGTTCGACCAGTCCCATCGCGTTTACGCGCCGCTCGATGATCTCGACCGACTGGTCGACAACCTGGCGCGTGCGCTCGAGCAAAGCCGGCTCCGTCACCGTAAGCCGGATGACGCCGCCGCCTGCATTCTCGATGTTTACAGAACGCGTTCCGGCGCTTCCGATAAATCCTCCGAGTGGTTCGGACAGCGGGCGCAGCTTGGCCAGGGCCTGTTGCACGTCGCTGTCGCGGACAATCACCTCGACGGAATTGCCCCGGATCGCGGGCGCGCGGACCAGCCGCAACCCCGCTTCGCGCATGACCCTGCGCACGTCATCTTGCAGGGTCTGGAGCTTCTGACGCCGAACGTCGTTGGCATCGACCTGCAGCAGGATGTGAGAGCCGCCTTGCAGATCGAGCCCAAGCACGACGTGACGCTGCGCCCACGCGGGCCATTGCTGGACTGTCTTTTCAGGGAAGAAATTGGGAACCGCGAACAGGCAGCAGACAAAGGCCGTGAGCAATATGGCGGCCGCTTTCCATTTCGAAATGTAAAGCATGAATTTTGACCGTTACTCGCGGAGCGTCCGGGTAAAACCGGAAATCAGCTCGATCCGCTCTCGTCCTTGACCGGCTCGCCCTTGGCACGCACGCCCGAAACCATGGAACGCACCTGCCGCACGCGCACCCCATCCGCGATCTCGACCTCGATCTGATCGTCATCGACGACCTTCGTCACCTTGCCGACCAGTCCTCCGGACGTAATCACGGTATCGCCGCGGCGCAAGTTTTTGACCAGCTCCTGGTGGTCCTTGGTGCGCTTTTGTTGCGGCCGCAGAATGAGAAAATACATGATCACGAAGATCAGGACGAAAGGCAGCAACTGCACCATCATGTTGTCCCCGCCAAAAAAAGGACTCGCCTGGGCAAAAGCGGGAGTCACAAACATGCGTGCTTTCCTTGTGTTCTGATGGCCTGGGGCGCCCGCGCGGACTATAACCGCCGGTGGTCCAATTGCAATCTCGCCCTCCCGCGGCATTGCGGGCCTTGCTGCGCATCGGCGAGATCATCTTGCACGCACGCGGCCGCGTCGGTTAAGCCAGCACACGAAATTTCGCAGTCACACTTATGGCCAAACGCGTCAAGCCGCCGGTAAGCGCGCCACGAGCGGCGCAGCAATCACCCCGAAGCGCTCCTTCACAGGAGACGCTGGAGCGGATCGCAGGCGCCCTGGAGCGCCTCGCACCGCGTGCACCGGCTCCGCCGCGCTATGATTGCGCTGACGCGTTCTCCTGGCATCCCGACCAGCGACGGCTCGTTCCGGTCGTCAAGGTGAACAGAGTCGAGATGTCGCTCCTCAAAGGGATCGACCGCGTGCGCGACATGCTGCTGGAGAACACTGACCGGTTTGCGCGCGGGCTGCCGGCCAACAATGCGCTGCTGTGGGGCGCGCGCGGCATGGGCAAATCGTCGCTGGTCAAGGCTGTGCACGCTGAGATCAACGCCGCCCGGCAGGCCCCTGCCCTATCCCTCCCCCATCGCAAGTCGGGCTTGCCCGACTTGCGCACCGTACTGCGCAACCCGGGCAGGCCCGGGTTGCGTCGGGGGAGGGTAAAGGGTGGGGGCAACGGGGTACTCAAGCTTGTTGAGATCCATCGTGAAGACATTGAAAGCCTGCCGGAGCTGATGGCGCTCATGCGCGGCGCGGCTTACCGCTTTATTGTTTTCTGTGATGACCTCTCGTTTGAAGCACAGGATACGAGCTACAAGTCTCTCAAGGCCATGCTGGAAGGCGGAATTGAGGGGCGGCCGGACAATGTGGTGTTCTACGCGACCTCGAACCGGCGCCACCTCATGGCCCGCGACATGATGGAGAACGAGCGCGCGTCCGCAATCAATCCGGGCGAAGCGGTCGAGGAGAAGGTCTCACTGTCAGACCGTTTCGGACTCTGGCTCGGCTTTCATCGCTGCAGCCAGGACGAGTTCCTCGCAATGGTCGACGGCTATGTCAGCCATTACGGCATTTCGCACCCGCGCGAACAGGTTCACCGCGAGGCGCTGGAATGGGCCACCACGCGCGGTGCCCGCTCCGGCCGCGTCGCCTGGCAGTATGTGCAGGATCTCGCCGGGAGATTGGGGGTTGCGATATCAGACGACGCAGGTCGGACGGCAGCGGACAGATGAAGTAGCGGCGCCATCCGTCGTCGGTCGTCCGTTGTCCAAGTTTAAGCCCCACTCAGAAATTTTGACGGATCCAGCGGAGAGGCGCCTTTGCGGACTTCGAAGTGCAGCTGCGGCGCGTTCACGTTGCCCGATTGACCCGACCGCGCAATGACCTGCCCCCGTTTGACCTGGTCGCCACGCTTGACGAGAAGTTCTTTGGCATGGGCATAGGCGGTGACGTATCCGTTGGAGTGCCGCACGAGAACGAGATTGCCATAACCCTTGAGCTCGTTGCCGGCATAGGCGACGACACCATCCTCGGCCGCTTTGATCGGCGTATTCTCCGGCACGGCGATGTTGATGCCGTCGTTCTGCTGCCCGTTGGTCATCGGCCCGAAGCCCGAGATTACGCGTCCATTCGCGGGCCAACGAAATTTGGGCAGAGCGCCGGTTGTATCCGCTGTCTTCGCACCTGCAGCGGATGTGTCGGTTGCCGGTGCAAACATGCTTGCGCTCTGCGGCGGCTCGGTGCCCTCCGGCGCAGTTGCAGGCGCGGGCTTGGCTTCGGCCACTGCGGGCACCGCAGATTTTACCGCCGAGGACCGCACCCCTGGAATGACAAGACGGTCGCCGACATTGAGCCGCGTGTTTGCTCCGAGGTTATTGGCCTTGGCAATTTCACCGACCGGTTTGCCGTAGAGACGCGAAATCTTGCTCAGCGTCTCGCCGGACGCAACCACATGCACCGCGGCGTTGCCGGTCGGAGCGGCGCTGACAGCAGAGGCAAGCTTGGGCGCAGCCGCCGGAGTGTGGCTGGCTTGATTGTAGCGCGGGATGACCAACTGCTGGCCCGATTGGAGCGCCGCCGCGGAACCGAGATTGTTGGTGGCGATGATGGCCGAGGCCGGAACGCCGTAACGGCGGGCGATGGAGTCGATGGTATCTCCGTGGGCGACGGTAATGGCGGTGCCGCCTTCCCACGTCCAGTGGCCGGTGGAAGCCGGCTTGGAGGCTGCAACCGTTCCAGTGACTTCGGATGGCGCAGGTGAGGCAGCCGAATGCGCCGGATTGGGAGCATAGGAGGCCATTCCCCTGCCGCCACCGGCAAAACCGGAATTTTGCGAATAGGAACTCTGCGCGCCCTGCGGCGGAAGCGGCTGGCTCTCGACCCGTCCGACCGGGGCGCCTTGGCCGCCCTGGATTGAGCCGGTCATCTCCGGAGCGTTCTTATCGGCGAAGATATTATCGAAAATATTGTCGTTAAATCGCGACGTATCGCCGCTGCAACCCGCAATGCCCGCGCCCACCAGCGCCAACACGGCCGCATGGGGCAAAGGACGCAACCATTGAACGAACGAGAACATCACCAACACTCATACGCAATACAGAGGCGCCATTAACAACCGGCGAAGTAAATAAGACTTTAACTAATTGTGGTATTACGGACACACTCAACTGGAAAGCGTTGATCTAAAGCTCGCGTGCCTGTCCCGGCAGTAGCGGAACAAAACGCACGCCGATCAGCTTCTCCTGCTCCAGCCCGGTCTCTCGCTTGGTGATCCTGACCAGGTGTTGTGAGCCGTTGTGCGGCCCGAGCGGTAGTATCATCAGCCCGCCCTCGGCAAGCTGCGCGACAAGAGCCTCGGGTACGTTTTCAGCAGCCGCCGTAATCATGATGCGATCGAACGGTGCCTTGTCTGGAACGCCGGCAACACCATCCCCGAGCAGGACTTCGACATTGTTGTATCCAAGCGTGGCCAGCCGGATCCGCGCGGCGTTCGCCAACGTGCGGTAACGCTCCACGCTGATCACTTCACGGGCAAGGCGCGAAAGGATGGCCGCCTGATAGCCTGATCCAGTGCCGATCTCGAGTACCCGATGCTGCGGCTGCAAACGCAGCTGCTCGGTCATGTAAGCGACCACATAGGGCTGACTGATTGTCTGTCCACAGGCGATCGGCAAGGCCTGATCCGCGTATGCGGCATCGACGAACGCGTTTTCGACGAAATGCTCGCGCGGGACCTCGTCCATTGCCCGCAACACGGCGGTGTCACCGATACCCCGCTGGCGCAACACCAGCAGGAACTGCATCCGGACAACTTTGTCGTCACCGGTCGGCGGCTTCGGCACGCAAGACCTCCTGGCCTGGTTTTAGCCGAAATCATCCCGCGGCTCGACACCACCGGACGCATCCCGGCTCGATCACCACACGCAACCTTCGTGATTTGGCCGGGACGTGCTAAATGTGAGGCGCCTGCGATTGGTTTGGCTTTGCATTCGGGTGTCTTTTGCAGGGATTGCACGCAAACATGACTTCAACAGCCCATACGCAGCCTGCCGCCGGCGCAAAGCGTGTCCTCATCGTGGAAGATGAGTTGATGATCCGCATGCTGCTCGCCGATATGGTGGGGGAGCTCGGCTACACAATCGCGGCCGAGGCCGCCCAAATCGAAGAGGCCCTGGAGGCTGCACGCAACACCGATTTCGACATCGCCATCCTCGACGTGAATCTCAATGGCAGGCCGATCTCGCCCGTGGCCGATGCCCTCGTCGAGCGCGGGAGACCATTCATCTTCGTTACCGGCTACAGCGATCCAGCGGTTGCGGAACTGCATGCGAACCGGCCGGTGCTGAAAAAGCCATTCCAATTGGACCACCTCAAGCTCACCCTGCAAAGAGCGCTGGGAAGCGGCACCGCCGACCCCCGCCCTATCCCTGGGGAGGGATAGGATGGGGTATTGCGGCTATTGCCTTGCGCCAGCCTCTCGACGCGGGACCCCTGCTTCCTGGTCGAATACCTCGGTGAGGCGCGTCATGAAGGGATCGTCGGTCATGTTCAGCCGCAGCGGCGTTACTGCTATGCGGTTTGCCGCCAGGGCAGAAATATCGCTGCCGTCGGAGGGCGGCATTCCACGCATGCGCACATAGGCGATCCAATAGTAGGCGTTGCCGCGGCCGTCCTCGCGTGCATCTATTTGCAGCCGTTCCTGGCGGTTGCGTCCCTGCGTTGTTACCGCGACCCCTCTCACCTCGGCGGGCCCACAGTCCGGAAAATTGATGTTCACAAGCACGTCCGGAGGGATACCGGCCTTGAGCACGCGCCGGATGATGTCGGGCGCGAAGCCGACTGCTGTCGCCCAGTGGGGCGGCTGTCCGCTGCGGGACTTGTAGGCCTGCGAGAGCGCAAAGGAAGGGATGCCGAGGATCGTGCCCTCCACTGCGCCTGCAACCGTTCCTGAATAGATCACGTCCTCGCCGGCATTGCGCCCGCGATTGACGCCCGCCAGCACGAGGTCGGGGGGATGGTCTTTCATGATATGGCGGGCGCCCATGATGATGCAGTCAGTCGGCGTGCCCTTGACCGCGAAGCGCCGCTCGGCGATCTCGCGCAGCCGCAACGGATCGTTCAGGGAAAGCGAGTGCGACACACCCGACTGATCGAATTCAGGAGCAATCACCCACACATCGTCTGACAATGCCCGGGCGATCTCGGCACAGACGTCGAGGCCCTCCGAATGGATGCCGTCATCATTGGTGATCAGGATGCGCATAATCAGACGACGCACGACGCACGAGGAAGGACAGACGACAGAAAGCGCGGCCAGCGCCCTGTGTCCTTGTTGGTTTGTTCGGCACGGTGCCCCATCCTCATGCGTCCTCTGTTGTCCGTCGTTTGCCCTCTGATCTCTCGATCGTCTTCATTGCGCCCATGTAAGGCTGGAGGACACGCGGCACGACAATAGACCCGTCCTGCTGCTGATAATTTTCCATCACCGCGATGAGCGCGCGGCCGACGGCCACGCCTGAGCCGTTGAGCGTGTGGACATGGCGCACCTGACGATTTTCCCTGCTGCGAAAGCGCGCCTGCATGCGCCGGGCCTGGAACTCGCCACACACCGAGCACGACGAAATCTCGCGATAGGCATTCTGGCCCGGCAGCCAGACCTCGATGTCGTAGGTCTTCTGCGCGGCGAAACCCATATCGCCGGTGCAGAGCGTCATCACCCGATAATGCAGATCGAGACGGCGCAACACCTCCTCGGCACAGGACAGCATGCGCTCGTGCTCGTCTCTGCTCTCTTCCGGCGTGGTGATCGATACGAGCTCGACTTTCGTGAACTGATGCTGGCGAATCATGCCGCGGGTGTCCTTGCCCGCCGCACCTGCCTCCGCGCGAAAGCAGGGCGTCAACGCGCAAAGCCGCATCGGAAGCGTGGCTTCCTCCAGGATCTCCTCGCGCACCAGATTCGTCAGCGGCACTTCGGCCGTCGGGATGAGGCCGAGACGCTCCGAGTTCAACGTCGAAAGAAACCTGGGGCCTGCCTCAACTCCAACCTGCTCCCCCTGTTGCAGCGCGTCTTTCAGCCAATCCCATGATCGTATGGCGAAGAACTGGTCGTTCTCAAACTTGGGTAATTGCGCTGTTCCATACATCACCTGATCGCGCACCAGTAACGGGGGGTTCACTTCCGTGTATCCGTGCTCGTTCGTGTGCAGGTCAAGCATGAATTGTCCGAGCGCGCGCTCGAGCCGCGCCAGTCCGCCTTTGAGAACCACGAAGCGTGCGCCTGCAAGCTTGGCGGCGGTTTGGAAATCCATTTGCTCGAGAGCTTCCCCGAGTTCGAAGTGCTGTTTCGGCGCAAAAGGGTAGCTGGGCTTTGCCCCGAATCGATGCCGCTCGACGTTATCGACCGAATCCGTGCCGTCCGGCACATCGTCCAATGGCAGGTTGGGAATTTGCGCAAGCGCGCTCTCCAGCTCGCTGGAGATTCTCTTTTCCTCTTCCTGTAATTTCGGCAGCTCGGCTTTCAGATGCGCGATTTCCTCCAGGAGTTTCTGTGCTGCCGCCTCCTCATTGCTCCTTTTGGCGGCGCCAATCTCCCTGGACGCAGCATTACGGCGCCCGAGCGCGGCTTCCGCCCGCTGAATGGCCGCGCGACGGCGCTCGTCAATGGCGATGAGGCTATCCGCCTGAGGCGGCAGCCCGCGGCGCTGGAGGCCGCGGTCAAACTCCGCCTTGTGCTCCCTGATCCATTTGATGTCATGCATGGCGGAAGCTTTCGTGAATCGCCGCTCGCTCCGGGCCTGTTAGGACCGGCCCGGTTTTCATGCAATGATCTTTCGTCATTCCGCCGGCTTGGCGGCTGCGCGTGCCGCGTCCTTGGCCTTGTCGGCTGCGGCTTTCTTTTCCACCAGCCGCACCGCCCAGATCGATCCCTCGTAAAGCGCCATGAGTGGAAGAGCGAGCGAAAGTTGGCTCAGCACATCGGGCGGCGTGAGAATGGCGGCAATGATAAAAGCGCCGACGATAAAGTAACGCCGCTTTTCCTTGAGCTGATCGGACGTGATGATCCCGACGCGTCCAAGCAGCGTC
>CATPCO010000333.1 GCA_955652925.1 uncultured Xanthobacteraceae bacterium
ACGATGTAGGGCTCGGGCTTGTAGTCCGGGCCAAAGTATTTCAGGTACATATCGGGGTATTTGTAGCCGGCGGATTCGTCGGGAAAGAAGCGCAGCGCCTGGTGCACGCGCACGGCCCAGCTCACTTCTTCATCCACATAGGGCTCGATAAGCTGCGCGCCCCAATAGCCATGGTCGGCGCGGATGAAACCCGCTACCCCGATGTCGTGCAGGAGACAAGCGAGCACCACCTTTTCCCCGTGTCCGGCCTTGCGCGCGAGTTTTGCACTCTGCAGGAGATGATTGATCGGCATGCCAGCGAAACGGTATTTGAAGAAGTCGAGGAGCGTGGGCTTGTCCGGCATTTTCGGCAGCCGCGGATCGTCCCCCATGAGAAAGTACTTGCCGGGATTCTGCGCCATGAGCGCGGCGCCGCTTTCCATCTCGCGCGTGCCGTCGGCAAGGGTGAAGAGGAGCGATTTGGTTGCGATCTTCTCGTCGAGCTCCTTCATCATTCGCTCTTCGAGCTCATCCGCCTGTTCCGATAACGTCAGTGGCCTTGATGCTGCCTGCGGTCCCATGGAATGACTCCTCGTGATGAAACCTCGTTTGACCGCCTGTCTACACCGAAAACCCCGATGAAACCACAGCACCATGCACGTCCCGGCCTATGCGCAGGCCTGACCCTTGGTCGTCATGCCCCGCTTCACGCTGGAATACCGGGGCGCCCGCCTGCGCGGGCGATGTCGGCGAGGGCAAGGTGTGGCTGCTGATGCCTCATATTGAAGTCTCCGACGTTTCTCTCGTCTACGACACGCCCTCCGGGCCGGTATCGGCAGTGGAGAAGGTGAGCTTCAGCATCGAGGCTTCGGAGTTCCTCTGCATCGTCGGGCCCTCGGGCTGCGGAAAATCGACGCTGCTCAATCTGATCGCCGGGTTCCTCGTTCCAAGCGGCGGACAAATCCGAATCGGCGGGAAAGCGGTCAGCGGGCGTGGGCTCGACCGCGGCGTGGTGTTCCAGGATTTCGCGCAGCTTTTCCCCTGGCGCACGGCGCTTGGAAATGTCTGTTTCGGGCTTGAAATGAAAGGGATCTCAAAGCCGGAGCGTCAAGACATTGCCAGGCGCCAGCTTGCGCTGGTCAAGCTCGAAAAATTCGCGCAATCCTATCCGCACCATCTCTCGGGCGGCATGCAGCAGCGGGTCGCCATCGCGCGGGCGCTCGCCTATAACCCCTCCGTCCTGCTGATGGACGAGCCGTTCGCGGCGCTTGATGCGCTTACCCGCGACGAGATGCAGCGGCTGCTCGCGGACGTCTGGCGGGAAACACGCAAAACCGTGGTGTACGTGACCCACAACGTGGCCGAGGCGGTCTATCTGGCGGACCGCGTAATCGTCATGACGCCGCATCCCGGAAGAATGAAATCCGAGCTCTCCATTGCTCTTGCGCGGCCCCGGGATTCGCTCAGCGTAGAATTTCTGAACTATCAGAAAACGCTGTTGCGTCAGCTCGGTCAGGAAACAAAATGAGGCAAAGCATGATGCCTCGTATTAGGACACTGTGCTGTGCACTCGCATTCATCGCGGTTGCAGGCAGTAGCCAGGGCGAGGAGGCCTATCCCACAAGGCCGATCCGGCTGGTGGTGGGCTTCGGCGCGGGCGGCCCGACCGATATTCCGGCGCGCTTCGTTGCGGAAAAGCTCGGCGAGGCGCTCGGCCAACGCGTGGTGGTCGAAAACAAGCCAGCCGCTGCCGGCATGATCGCTGCGCGCGATGTGATCGCTCAGCCGAGGGACGGCTACAACCTGCTCCTGTGCACTCATTTCGAGGCGATCAATACGGCGGTCTACCAGCACGCCCAGTTCAAGCTCGACGATCTCGCCCCGATCTCACTGATTGCCAAATATTATTATGGGCTTGCGCTCGCAAATTCGGTTCCCGCCAGTGATTTCGATTCGTTCATCCAGTATGCCAAAGCCCGTCCCGGTGAGCTGGCCTATGCCACCATCGGCGCGGGATCTGCGCAGGAGATCCTCGCGCGGCAGTTGGGAAAGCTCACCGGGATCAGCATGAACCGCGTGCCGTTCCGCGGCGGCGCCCAGGTGGTGCAGGAACTGATCGCCGGGCGTGTGCAGTTCTATGTCTCGCCGACGCTCGCGATCGTGCCGCAATACGAAGCAAAGCAGCTCAAGATCCTGGCGGTGTCCGCACCCGAGCGGTTGAAGAATCTGCCGCAGGTGCCGACCCTGACCGAGCGGGGCATCAATTTCGTGCGCTTCGGCTGGCTCGGTGTGTGTGCCGGCGCGGGCACGCCGCAGCCGATTATTGATTCGCTCAACCGGCACATCGGCGCGATCGTGGGCAGTCCCGAGTATCACGCCATGATCGAGAAAGCAGGCTCGATCGCAGTTTCATCGCGGCCGGAAGAACTCGGCAAAGTCATGCGCGAAACCTACGAAGACGCCGAGGCGAGCATCCGCGAGTTCGGCCTCCAGCAGGAGCAGTGAAAGGCGGCGGGCAAAAAGCAGAGGAACGACAATGAGGAAAATCACGCGACGAAACTATCTGGCGGGAAGCCTTGCGGCGCTGGGTGCGGGTGCCGTGTCGCCTGCCTTCGCGCTCGATACCGTGCGTCAGGGCTATCAAACCAACATCTGGGGCATGCCGACCTATTATCTGCTCAAATCAGGGCTGCTTGAGAAGCATGGCGTGAAATTCGAGGAATTCGCCGTGCCCTCCGGCAATCTCACTATGCAGCAGATGGTCGCGCGCCAGGTCGACCTCGGCACCTATGCCGGCCAGTCCTTCATCATCGGTCATGACAAGGGGGGCCTCGTAATCATCGCCCAGATCGAGACGGTCGGCAAAACCGCGCAGATCGTCGTGCGCAAGGACCTCAACGCCAGCAAGGTTGCAGATCTCAGGGGCTTGAAGGTTGCCAATCAGACCGGCTCTTCGGTGGGCAATATCTTCGTGGACATCATCGCGCCCGCGGCCGGTCTCAAGAAAGGGGATTTCCAGGAAGTGCGCATGGACGTCAACAATATGATTGCCGCCATGGCGGCAAAAACCGTCGACGCCATGGTCAATGTCGAGCCCTATAACGAAATCGCGGTGGCGGATGGGATCGGCACATCCATCATGGATTTTTCGGGCGTCGACAAGATGCCCGTGTTCATGGCGGCAACGCCCGATTTCGTGGAGAAGAGCGCCGATACGGTTGTGGCTTATCTCAAGGCCTGGCAGGACGCGGCAGCCGGATTCAAGAACAATCCGGGCAAAGTTGCCGATGTGATCTACTCGTTCTACGCGTCCAAGGGCTACAACATGTCGCGCGACGCCTTCGTCAAGGCGCTCGCGCGCGTGGAGGTTAGCCCCGGCTTTCCCTCCGATATCGCGACCAATCTGCAGCGCGACGCCGAGGTTCTCTTGCGCGAGAAAAAGATTTCAGCCATTCCCGACTGGAAGAGGGCGCTGCGTCCGGACCTGTGGGCGAAGGCGAGTTCTTGAGCAAAGGAGCACGAAATGGCCGTTGCCGAACAAAGTCCAACGCAGTCCGGCTCGTACCAGCCTGTCACCTGGAATTTCAAGCTCATCGCGCAACACGCACTTGATGGCTTTGGCGGCATGGGCGAGGGCATGTCGATCCAGATCGCGGCCGACGGCCGCCGCATCCTGTGGCTGGCGCATGAGAGCGCGCCGAAGAATTTCACCGCCGTCGATGTGTCCGATCCACGCAAGCCCAAGGTGATCGTCCAGACCGATCTGCCGCAAGCCTATATGCGGTCGAACTCGCTCGAGACCTGCGGCAACCTCATGGCGGTTGCCTACCAGACGCAGAAGAAAGGGCTTGAGCCCGCGGGTTTTGAGCTGTTCGATATCAGCGTGCCGGAGAAGCCGAAGTCCATTTCCTTCTTCGACTGCTCGGGACCGACCTCGCGCGGCGTGCATCAGCTCTGGTTCTGCGACGGCGAATATGTGCACACCGCCTCCGGCGCGCCCGATTTCGTGCCGACGCATCCGCTCGACGACCAGTTCTATCGCTGCATCGATGTGCGCAATCCGTCAAAGCCGGTCGAGATCGGCCGCTGGTGGATGCCCGGCACGCGCCAGGGTGACAACGTGATGCCGCCACCGCGCCATCCGTTGGACAAGGGTCATCGCGCGCACAACACCAATGTCTATCCGCAGCGCGGCGATCGCTGCTATCTCGCCTATATCGACGGCGGCATGTTCGTGCTTGACATTTCCGACAAGGCCAATCCGAAGCGGGTGACGCAGTGGACGAACTCGCCGCCCTATACCGGCTTCATGCACACCGTGGTGCCGCTGTTCGACCGCGGGCTCATGCTGGTGACCGACGAGTCCACGGAGAACAATGCCAAGGATTGGCCGAAGCTGATCTGGGTGCTGGACGCGCGGGATGAGAACAATCTGGTGCCGATTGCGACCTGCCCCATGCCCGATCACAAGGTCTATGCGGCGGCCGGGCGGTTCGGCGCGCATAATATCCACGAGAACGTTCCGTTGCCGACGGCGTGGCAGTCGGACCAGATCGTGCTTGGCACGTTCTTCAACGGAGGGCTACGCGCCTACGACATCTCCAATCCGTACCAGCCGAAGGAAGCCGGAGTATTCATTCCGCCGGCGCCGCCCCTGGCGCCGACCGGCACCATTCAACTCAACGACGTGTTCGTGGACGAGCGCGAGATCGTCTACACCGTGGATCGTCACGTGGGCGGGCTCTACATCCTGGAAATGGAATTTTGAACAGGCATAATTCTCCCTCATGCTCCACGCAGGCGGGCCACCCTTGTAGGTTGGGTCGAGCTCTGGCGAGACCCAACGCACTCTCGTCACAGTGTTGGGTCTCGCCAGCGCTCGACCCAACCTACGTTGTCCGCTTGCGCGCACGATGACGACGCAGGGGGAACAAGGAACACGGTTGCTCGATCTCTTTCCCTCGCGAGACGCGGGACCATTCGGGCGCAGGCTCAAGCAGGCCCGCGGCGCGCGTATTCCGGTGACCATCATTACCGGCTTTCTCGGCGCGGGAAAGACGACGCTCCTGCGCCGTTTTCTGGCCACGCCGGAAGGTGAAGGCACGGCCGTCGTCGTCAATGAATTCGGCAACGTCGGCATCGATGACGCGCTTCTTCGCAGCAGCAGCGATCAGGTCACGCTTCTCGGCAACGGATGCCTGTGCTGCACCACGCGCACCGATCTGCAAGTGACGCTGCGCACACTCATTGCGGAGCGCGACCAAGGCAAGGTGCTGCCGTTCCGGCGCATCGTGATCGAGACCAGCGGGCTCGCCGATCCCGGGCCGATCCTGCAGACATTCGCGACCGACCGCGCGTTGGGCGGCGAGTTTCATGTCGAGGTGCTCGCGACCGTGATCGATGCCGCCAGCGGACCGCACACGCTCGATTGGGCGGCGGAAGCGAGAAAGCAGGTCATTCTCGCCGACCGTCTGATCGTCTCGAAGACCGACATCGCCAACAGCGGCGTCGTTGATCGACTTAAGCAGCAACTGCGCCTGCTCAATCCGCGCGCCGATATTCACACCGCGATCGAGGGCGCCCTCGATGCGCGCGTGCTCATCGCGCCCGGCGAGCCGGCTTGCGGCTATCTTGCGGAAGCCGCGCATAGCGACGGCATCGCGAGCTTTGTCATCATGCAAGACGATCCATTGCCCTGGAATGTGTTTGCGCGTGCCATGGAGACGCTCATTACGCTACGCGGTCCCGATCTCCTGCGGGTGAAAGGATTCCTCAACGTGGAGGGCTGCCGCGGGCCGGTCCTGGTTCAGATCGTGCAGCACCTCTCGCATCCGCCGGTCGAGCTTGCGGCTTGGCCCGGCGAGCCGCGCGCGACGCGTCTTGTCTTCATTACCCGTCACATTCGCGAGAGCCAGGTGCGCAACCTGCTTGCCTGCGTATGTTCTTTGGCGGAACAATCCGGCGCAGCGGTGCTTTGAAGGTTCACCAGCAGCGCGTTGGGTCTCGCAGGGGGCTCGACCCAACCTACCGTTCTACCGTTCCAACATTGGGGAAAGCGCGGCGATGACGCAGATCAATCTCGACGTGAATGGCAAAATTCATGAAATCGATGTCGATCCCGATATGCCTTTGCTCTATGCGCTCCGAAACGAATTGGGGTTGAACAACCCGCATTTCGGCTGCGGGCTTGCCCAGTGCGGTGCCTGCACGGTGCATATCGGCGGCCAAGCTACGCGCTCCTGCATCACGCCGGTTTCCGCCGTTGGCAACGGCAAGGTCGTCACGCTCGCGGGTCTCGGCACTCCGGAAAAGCCTCACCCTGTACAGAGGGCCTTCGTCGAGGAGCAGGTGCCGCAGTGCGG
>CATPCO010000334.1 GCA_955652925.1 uncultured Xanthobacteraceae bacterium
CCGTGTCAACACGCTCGCCCCGGGCTTTACAATGAGCGACACCGTGATGGCGGAGAATCCGGGCCACGTCCACACCGCTCGCGAGCGCGCGGTCCAGTCACGCTCGCTCAAGCGCGATGAAACCCCGCAAGATCTTCTGGGAGCGCTCGTTTTTCTCGCCTCTCCCGAGAGCGATTTCGTCACCGGCCAGACGCTCGCTGTCGACGGCGGCAATGTGAATACGTGATGGACCGCTTGCAGGATGTAGCCCGGATGAGCGGAGCGAAATCCGGGGGGACCCCGCGTTTCGCTGCGCTCAACAGCGGACTACTTCCCGCGGGAGATAGTTTCATTATATACTAATTCCCAGATAGGCCGGATTTCAGGGAGAAGCAGCATGGCAAACGCGGCGGCGCGCAAAAGGAGCGAGAGCGGGGCTCCGGGTCCCAAGCACAACATCGAAGCGGTCCGGCAGGAATATTATGACCGCATCGCCAAGCACCACATGACGCCGCTGTGGAAGGTGATGAAGAACGTCGTCACCAAGGAGCCGGTGACGCGTTGCGCGCCCGTGATCTGGCATTTCGACGACATCAAGCGGCTGGTAATGGAATCGGGCGGCCTCATTTCCGCGGAGGAAGCCGAGCGCCGCGTGCTGATCCTCGAAAATCCCGCCATGCCGGGCGAGTCGCGCGCCACGAATACGCTGTTTGCCGGCGTTCAGATGATCCTGCCGGGAGAGGTCGCGCCCGCTCACCGGCACGTCTCTTCCGCCATCCGCTTTGTGCTCGATGGGCAAGGCGCCTACACCGCGGTCGAAGGCGAGAAGGCCTACATGTCGCCGGGCGATTTTGTCATCACCGCGAATTGGGCACCGCACGACCACGGCAACACGTCGAAGGAGCCGATGCTGTGGCTCGACGTGCTCGATTTTCCGCAGGTCAATTTCTTCGAGGCCTCGTTTGCGCAGGAGTTCGAGAGCGCGACCCAGGCGACCAATCGGGAGGACGGCGACTCGGCAGTCTTCTACGCCTCGGGCGTGCTGCCGGACGGAGCGCCCGCGCACATGAACCGCAGCCCCGTGATCAACTACACCTATGCCCGCACGCGCCCGATCATCGAGCGCATGCTCAAGGCGGGCGAGATCGACAAGCGCCACGGCGCGCGCGTGCGCTATGCCAATCCCATCAACGGCGGGCCGGTGCTGCCGACGATGGGCGCCTATCTCGCGCTGTTCCCGAAGGGGTTCAAGGGCGAGAAATACCGCGCGACCGACGGCACCGTCTTCGTCTGCGCCGAAGGGCAGGGGAGCACGACCGTCGACGGCAAGGTCCTCGAATGGGGTCCGCAGGATGTGTTTGTCGTGCCGCCGTGGAAGCCTTACGCCCATACGGCGCTCAAGGAATCGGTGTTGTTCTCGATCTCCGACCGCCCATCACAAGAGGCGCTCGGCATCTGGCGCGAAGACACCAGCGTGCATTAGAGCAGGCGCAATCAATGCGCCCGGCGCGAGATCACGTAGGATTCGTCAAAGAACCATAGTCCCCCGTACTCGCGCAGAACCTCGCGGGTGGGTTCGAGATAGCGGCCCTGGGTGACGACCTCGGCAAGGCGATCGTCTTCCACCTGGGCGACGTAGATGGCTGCGTTCCAGGCCGCAAAAAGCGTCGAGGTTCCGATCGATTGCTCCGAGATCTCGCTCGGCAGGGTGTGCATCTCATAACGAAACCGCGACCGGTTGTCGGCATAGGCGTTGAAATTCAGTCCGCGGCCGGCCGGGCCAAGCTCCTGCTTCACCGCCTTGAGGATCTGATGGCGGTCGTGCGTGAACGGGTTGTCGCCCGGCCACACCTTGCGAATGATCTCGATGCCGGGGTCGTGGCCATGGGAGTGGATGCCGATCAGGCGCCCGCCGGGTCCGATCGCCTTGGCAAGCGGCGCGATGACGCGCTTGGCCTTGAAGTCCAGCGAAGCGCGCGCGCGATAAGGCTGCGAGGCGATGACGAGATCATAATTGGCAATGGTGCCGCCCGGCCGCGGAATGATGGGGTCGAGCAGGAATTTGTGGTCCTCGCGATAGAGCACCAGCACGACGGGGCGCTCATAAACCGGGTTACCGGTCTTGGCGCTCACCCCCGCCTTCCAGTTCTGCGAGAGAAACGGGACGAGATCGGTGATCTGCTGCTCGAAGCGATAGGCCGAGTCGCCCGCAAGCGGCACCTCATGCCACACCAGACTGGATGCGGCCGAGAGCGATTTGACCGCAAGCCAGGGCGCGTCGGCATAGGCGAGATTGGTCAACACCAGCACCGTCGCCGGATGCTCGAAGAAGCGATCCGACATTTTCTGCAGCGCCAGGCGGACATCTTCGAGGCTGATCTCCTTGCCGACGATGTAGAACGGGATGTGCGGGAAGCGATCGTGCATCGCGCGCATCACCCGCAGCAGCACGGTTCCGTCGCCCAATCCGGCATCGAAGGCGCGCAGCGCCGGCGGGCGCGGATGGATGTTGGCCAATTCCAGTCCGACGCGGCTTGCGACCACCCACTTTTCGCTGCAGGTGTGCACAAACAGCAGATATTTCTGCCGGTTGTCGAAGAAGCGGAAATTACGCTGGGGGTCGCTCCGGGGCCGCACGACGTCTTGCAAAGCTTCCTGGGTGCTCATGGCAGCAACTCCACCGCCGGGCAACTTGTCGTTCGTGCGGGCGGAATGCGAGCTCCCGACCGGCACTTGAGCGAAGCAAGGACATGGCAGGCCGTCAACGGTAAATCTCAGCCAGTGAGCGTTTCATCCGCGTAGCCTACTCGCCTGCGTGCGCGCGGATGGCGGGGCCCGGTTTAGGTAGACATATCATTCGAACCCCATATACGCTCTCTGCGCATGCCACGCCTTGCCGCCAATCTTGCCTATCTGTTCACGGAACGGAAGCTGATCGAGCGGTTTGCGGCCGCCGCCGCAGCGGGTTTCACGGCAGTAGAGATGCAATCCCACTATGACCAGGCCCCTTCGGAGGTGAAGGCGCAGATTGATCGCCATGGCTTGACCATGCTCGGCATCAACACCCCGCCTGGTCACTCCGACGAAGGACGTTTCGGGGTCGCTGCAATCCCCGGACGCGAGGAGGAGTTTGCAACCCTCTTTGCGCGCGCGCTCGACTATGTCACCGCGATCGGCGGCTGCCAGATTCACTGCCTCGCCGGGACGGTGCCGCCCCAGCAGCGGCCGGCGGCCGAGCGGACCTTC
>CATPCO010000335.1 GCA_955652925.1 uncultured Xanthobacteraceae bacterium
GTAATGTAAGGCCGCGTTCGGGCGTTAGAGTATTATACCGGTGAGTATTTCTGAGCGCCCGGCAGCGCTGCTGCGGCGATTGGCGCCCCAGGATCGGTGCGGTCCAATGCTGAAAATTGGTGTCGCTCTCCTCGCGCTTGCTGCGATCATCCTGGAATTGTTGGACGTGCTGAGCACCTATCACATGCTGGCGCGCGGCGGCCGCGAGCAGAACCCCATCGTCGTCTGGTTCATGCATACGCTCGGAGATGCGTGGCCGCTGTGCAAGCTACCCGAAGTCGGTCTCATCATCATCGTATGGGCGTTGGTGCCGAGGCCGATCGCTGCAGTCTGCCTGAGCCTGATGGTCGCTGGCTACGGCTACGTGGTCTGGCACAACTACCAGATCTAGCGGATTTCTCAGAACAGCGCGATCCGCGGGCGCTCGATCATCAGCCAGTAAATGCCAAGGACCGCGCTGAAGGCGGGAAAGCCGAAGGCGAACCAGGTCCAGAACAGCCGGTAATATCTGGGCGGCAGTGCCGCGCCCTGCTTTGCCGCGGCGGCCGCGGCCAGGTCGCGCATGCGCATCTGCATCCAGATGACGGGTAGCCAGAACGCGCCGGTGAAGATGTAAAGCAGGATCGAGAGCACGATCCAGCCGTCCAGGAGGGAATAGCCGACGAGATACGCCAACAGCACGCCGGTGACGGGCTGAGCAACAACCGCCGTAGCGGTGAAGAGGAAATCGCCGATCACCACGGTGCGGGCGACTGCGGCGACGACGGCAGGCCTGCCATCGCGATGCGCCATCAACATAAAGAAGGCGATGCCGGCACCGGTGCCGAGCAGCACGGTCGCGCCGATCACGTGCAGGAATTTAAGCGCAATGTAGACCATCAGCGGTCGTCCAGGATGGCAAGGGCGACCAGAGTGAGCACGAAGATGGGGATCACCTTCAGGGTCGGGCCGAGCGGATCGTGCCATAGCCGTGGAAGCAGTATCGTTGCCGCGAGCGCATAGAAGACGGATACGCCCAAGGCTGCGTAGAGCGCCGCGGCGGCGACCGCGCGGACCGCTATTGCGCCCCCGATCGCAATGTCGAGGATCGCTCCTGCAATGATGCCTGGACCTGCAAGCTCGCCGAGCCCGGCCTCTCGCAACAGTTCCTTCCCGGACTGATATCCGCCTCCGAGCGCAATCAGGCCGGTAACGATCCAGAACAGTGACAGGGTGGCAAAGACAACGGGCTTGAGAAAGTAGAGCCGCGCGAACCAGCGCTCCTGAACCGAGGCGGGTTCTGCGATGAGCGCAGTTGCAAGTTCCCGTGGCTTGATGCCGGTGAGCCGTGTCCATTCGCTCAGGTCGCCGACGGACCCCTGTGCGATTTCAAGGCGGGCGGTGCTGCGCACCGGAGGGCGCCAGCCCAGCAAGCTCAGAGCGTCTCCGAGCCGGAACAACGCCATGGACGCCCAGCGTGGGAGCGGAAAATGCCGTGCAGGCGCAAGCCGCAACCATTTGCGAAAGAGCCCGATCACGGCCTCGAATGACCAGCGTCGCGGACCCACGATCTCAAGCACGCGCCGGGCCGGCGCATCGGGCGCAAGGAAAAAGACAACGCTCTCGACGAGATCATCGAGGTGCACGATCTGCAACTCGCCGGTATCGGGAACGAGGGCGAGGATCGGCATTGCGGCAAGGCCCCGGATAAGGGCGCTCCCGCCGTAGGCAGCTCGTCCAATCACGACCGACGGACGCAAGATCACCCAATCGAGATCGCATGCCATGAGAGCTTCGTCGGCGGCGAGCTTGCTGCGTGCAAACGCCGTTGAGGAATGGCGATCTACGCCAAGCGCTGAAACATGCACCAGTCGGCGGAGACCGGCTTGTTCGCATGCGCGAAATAATGCCGTGACGCCTTCCTGCACGCCGGCCGTTGAGTCGCGCGGACTGTCCTGCAACACCCCCGCGCAGTTCACCACTGCATCGATGCCGCCGAGGTACGGCAGCCAATCCGCCGGATCGGAGGCCCGCGCCACGTCCAGCGTGACTGCCGTCATGCCGGAAACGCTTGCGCCCGCGCCGCCGTGCCGTCTCGCGACTGCGACTACGGTATCGCCCTTGCCGCCAGTCGGCCGGCGATGGCCGATCCGATAAGTCCGCTCGCTCCGACGATGAGCACACGCATGGGCACCTGTCCCCGACCGGCGTATTGCCAAGGCGGCAGATCGCGCTGGAGTTGTGCGCGACCCAATCTGCCGGGGCAAGATCGGCGTTCAGGCGCGCGGGTGCGCGGTCTCGTGAGATGGCGAGAATCGGGGCACGATCATCGGCTCGACCTCGCCATGCCCGGCCATGATCAGGTGGGTCGTATTGCAGTGCGGGCAATAGACCTTGACGGAGAGAGAACGCACCTTTGCCAGGCTTCCCGTATCGGTATGGATACCGGTGACAATCCTGGCGCCCGAGGCGGGGCAACGAAACACCAACAGACCCATGACACGACCTCACTTCGAACAGTAGTGCCGCACGGCACGTGGGCGGTCATTAACGCAGGTAAGTCTCGCGCAGTTTTAACGTCCAAGGCGCCGTAGCCCGCGTTGAGCGGAGCGAAACGCGGGGTCCTCCCAGGGTCCTCCCCGGATTTCGCTAACCGCTCAATCCGGGCTGCCAACTACGAC
>CATPCO010000336.1 GCA_955652925.1 uncultured Xanthobacteraceae bacterium
GAACAGGATTTAAGGACGGCAGGGGGACTGTCAAGCAGCGCATACAAAATGCAAAGAGCCCTCTAAGCCGGCGCACTCGAATACACCGTCGTGGTGAGGTTGAACCCGTCGCAACGCAGTGCCCAGCTACGCCCCGCTTGCCTGCGGTACCGCGGAGGCTCGGCTCTGCAAAGCGCGAATACGATCGGCCAGGGTGCCCTTGAACTCGCCCGATTGCGGCGCAGGCGGCAGCGCGGCGCCGTTGCTCCCGTTTGATGCCCCCGCAGCGTGTCCCGCTTCGCTGCCGAGGATGGCTGCAATCGGCGAGTTGGGCCCCTCCAGCGTCGCCGTGAGGCGCGCGACCTCGGCGGCCACGTCGTTGATGCGCTCGCGCAGGACTGCATTCTCGATGCGCTCATTCGCCCACGTGTTTTCGGCCTCGCGCTGCATGGCCGCGATCTCGCGCTGCATTTTGGCGCGCTCCGCTTCGGATTGACGCAGCTGCTCCTCGACGGATGATTTCTCGGCCGCAAGCGCCTCGGTCGAAGAGCGATGCCTGTTTTCCGCTTCGGCGAGCGCAGCGCGGACTTCCGATTCGGTCCGTTGCGCGCTCGTCGCCTCGTTGCGCAGCTGATCCGAAACGAATTCACGGTCGGCCAGAAAGCGGCTCTGCTCGTCAAGCCGCGCCGTGAGCTCGTCCACCCGGCGGCCCAAAACCTCGGACTCCGTCTGCTGTGCAATCAGCTGCCGGTCGAGCTCGCTCTCACGCGTTGCGAGCTGCTCGGCCCTGTCGCGTTCCTCGGCGAGCCCACTGCCCAGTGCCTCGACCTCGGCGCTCTTGTTGCGCAGACGGTCGTTGAGCTGCCGCGTCTCGTGCTCATAGCTTTCGATTTGTCCTTTCAACGCCTCGGCCTGTGCACGCAACGCGACCAGCTCGACCCGCTGACTCTGCGCGGTCACCGAGCTCTCGTGAAAGTTGCCGGTGGCCTGGTTAAGCTCTGCCTGGGTGCTTCCAAGCGCATGCTCGGCTTGCGCTAATACATCGTCCTTCGCCTTCACCTTGGCACGCAGGTTTTCAAGCTCGCTTGCAAGCTGCCTTTCCTTCGCTTCGAGCGCGAACAACGCCGCCGTCTTCTCCCCGAGGTCGAGCTTGAGGCGGCCGATCGCGTCGCTTTTCTTGCCGATTTCGGTAAGCTGACTGGTCGTTTTTGCCTTGAGCTGCTCGACGCTCATTTCGAGCCGGCGCGTGGACATCGCGAATTCGGCGCGCAACCTGTCCTTGTCGGCCTGAATTTCGGCGAGCGAAAGAGGACTGAGCGACTCCAGGCGCCGCGTGGTCAGACGAACCGCGCGCGCATGCACGAGGGGAAGGACACCAAGGACGAGCAAACCCGCGATAAGAAATCCGATCGATATGTACATGATCGGTTCGAGCATGGAAAACGCCTCCTCAACAAAATCGACGTATTTCGGCACAATGCCACGAAGCGCGGCTCGTCGCCAGCAGCGTGGGCAGTTAACCTAAACCGGGGAGGTGGTCCACCTCGATGACGCCTCGTGGCGCAGTGCGAGGAGGTGGAACCCGGGCGGCCGGCTCAGAAGGGATTCCAGGTCGCCGTTTGGGTGAATTTGAGATAGCCCACATTGGCACCCAGGCGAAAGCCAACGCCGGAACGGATCGGCACCAAGACGATGTTGTCGAAGGTCAGCGCCGTCATTCCGAGGCCCCCTACGAAATAGGCCGATCCATCGATCCCGATAAAGCGTCGATAAATGGCATCCGTTGCCGGCAGGCCGTAGACGAGCATCATGGTGCGTGCGCCGTCGCCGCCGAAATCGAACCCGAGCGAAGGCCCTTGCCAGTAGACGCGCAGATCACCCGCATTCTTGGTGTAGAGAACGCCCTCGCCGTAACGCACCCCCGCGACCACCGCGCCGCCGGCCTCCTGGCCCAGCACATATCCATTCGGCAGGCCCCACTGACTTCCCGCTTTTTCCACGATCTGAGCAAGCCCGCGCGAGATCGTGCCGAAGAACCGGTGTCCGGCATCAATGACCTCGTTGGATGAGTATTGCCCGCCTTGCGGAACCGGGTTGACCGGAGCTGGAGCCCCATTGTTGGGAGGCGGGGCGCTGACCTGAGCGTATAGCGGTCCGGTGCTCAGGCCGGCGAGGACCAGGATCACGGTCCACTTCAAGGCCTGCATCAAAGGCTCCCTAAAATCTGAAAGTTCTTCGGCACTTTGGCCAGCCGATCTCGGGTTTTCCCGAGATCGGTCACTTTAGATGCCCAAGTCGGCAACAGCCGACTTGGGTGTGAACGATAGCCCGGCTTTGCGGCTATACCGCAACCGAATCGTCACATCCTGGCCAAGACTGTGACGAAAGGAGGACGACAGCGGACAGATCATCTGTCGTCCGTCGTCCGTCCTCTGTCCTCTGCTTCCCTCGGATCGCCCCATGCCACAAAGCCCGGCACCCGAAGCTCGCGATCGATACGTCCATACACCAAGGCCGACCCGTCAGGTGCCGTCATGCGTCCCCCGGCCGCTGAGATGATCGCTTCCCCCGCAGCAATGTCCCATTCACAAGTGGTGGAGAGGCGCGGGTAGATGTCAGCCTCGCCTTGAGCGAGCAGACAGAATTTAATCGCCGAGCCGCAGGCCACTCGCCGGGCCAATGGTAACCGCGCGAGCAAGGCCTCGGTTTGGGCGTCCAGATGGGACCGGCTCACCAAGGCCACGAGACCGGACCGGGGGCACGGCCGGGTGCGGATGTCGACCCGATCCCTCGCACAGCTTGCCGGCTCGCCCGCTGCAAGGCGAAGGCGCTCCGCGCCCGCTCCTGCAATTCCGCGCCAGATGAGCCCCCGTGCCGGTGCCGCGATGATCCCGAGTTGCGGCCGGCCCCCCTCGATGATCGCCAGGTTGATAGTGAATTCATCTCGTCCGGCGACCAGCTCGCGCGTCCCATCCAGCGGATCAACGAGGACAAACATTCCGGACATAGTCGAATGCGCGCAACCCGCCTCTTCGGAGATCACCGGAACCCCCGGCAACACGCGCGCTATGCCCTCCAGCATCACCGCTTCTGAGGCATGGTCCGCATTGGTCACGGGCGAATCATCCGCTTTGGCACGAACATTAAGGGAAGCGCGGCACTCGGCCAGAATGGCCGCGCCCGCCGCGGAAATGGTCGACGAAAGCTCCGCGATAAGTTGCCTTGTCGAAAGGCCCGGCCAACGCGCGGCAATCACGCTCGGCTCCCCTCATCGCAAGCCGGGCTTACCCGACTTGCGCAATATAGTGCACTCGCTTGGAGATGCCCGATCATCTGGATGTCCGGTATTGGCAGCTCGGATAAGTCAGGTATACACCCAATTACGCTTGTGTGGTGGTGAGTCGCGTCTGAGCTTGAATTGTCATTCTATGGAGATCTCTCATGTCCAGCGCCGTCGCTGTTGACGCACTCGATCTTGCCGCGCTTCTGTGCTCGCGTGTCTGTCACGACCTGATCAGCCCGACGGGTGCCATTGTGAACGGCCTCGAAGTGTTGGACGAAAAGGAAAGCGATCAGGAAACAAAGAACTTTGCGCTTGATCTCATCAGGAAAAGCGCGAAAACGGCCTCCGCGCGGTTGCAATTTTGCCGGCTTGCCTTCGGCGCGGCCGGAACCGCCGGCGCTCAGATCGATCTTCAGGACGCGCAAAACATGGCGCGTGCCTTCATCGAGGATGAGAAGACCAGGCTTGTCTGGAACATGCCGAGCCTGCTCTTGCCGAAAAACCGGGTCAAATTGCTCCTGAACATGGTGGTGATCGCAGGCCAGTCGATCCCAAGAGGCGGCACGATTACGGTGGATCCGGTCGGCGAGCGGGAAAGTCTTGGTTTCCGCCTGACCGCATCCGGCCCCAACGCGCGCGTTCCGCACGCGGTCCCCGCGTTGCTGGATGGCGCCTCAGAGAACGGATCGCTGGACGCGCATGCAATTCAGCCGTTCTATGCCGGCATGCTTGCGCGCGCCTGCGGCGTGAAACTGGAGCTCAAGAGCGACGGAGACACGGTCATCATTGCGGCTGCTTAGCGGCAGGTTTGCGGGCTGCTCAAAGCACCGGCGCATTTTGAATTAAGAAAGAATTAATCGTTAACCGCCCCAGGGTTGGCAAACGCGCCGGCGACAGCGCGGCGTGTGTTTAGCACGCGGAACGAACATTCGCACGGCTAGCATGTACCGCAACCAAAATTAAACTGTTTCCCAACACACTAAGAATAATTGCCAAACTCGATCCTTGCCCGAGCTGGGATCGCAGTAGGGCCTAGTCGTATTTGGCGTCGAAAGCTCCGATGTCATGGATGATCTGTTGCGCGAGTTCCTGACAGAGACCGGTGAGAGCCTCGATATCGTCGATCTGGAACTGGTGCGCTTCGAACGCGAGCCCAACAACACGGCAATCCTCGAAGACATTTTTCGGCTCGTACACACAATCAAAGGAACTTGTGGATTTCTCGGGCTCCCCCGTCTCGAAGCGCTGACCCATGCAGCCGAGTCGCTGATGGCGCAGTTTCGTGCCGGCAGACCCGTCGACGCGGACGCCGTTACGCTCGTTCTGACGACCATTGACCGTATCAAATCGCTCTTGGAGGCGCTCGAACGCGACCATGCCGAGCCCGCCGGCGATGACGACGATCTCATCGTTGCGCTCCAGGATGTTGCCGCGCCCAAAGCCTCTTCGCCATCAGGCAGCGCTTCCCGCAAAGGACATGCGCAACGCATGGCGCAAGCGCGGCCCGCTGATGGGCCTGCAACAACAGAATCCGCGTCC
>CATPCO010000337.1 GCA_955652925.1 uncultured Xanthobacteraceae bacterium
CTTATTATAGCGCGTTTGATCGGGCAACACCGCTGCAGGTCAAAGCGATCCTCGTCGGCGCGCTTGCCTATTTCGTCCTGCCGTTCGATTTTGTTCCTGATGTGCTGCCGCTGGTGGGATTCAGCGATGATGCCGCGGTGCTGATCACCGCAATCAAAGCAGTCGCGGGACATATGCGGCCCGAGCATCGCACCGCGGCGCGTGCGGCGCTTGCGCGATTGAACGAAGAACGTAGCCCGGATTGAGCGAAGCGAAATCCGGGGCTGCTCCTGGGCTGCTCCCGCGTTTCGCTGCGCTCAACGCGGGCTACGAATTCATTCCCCCGGGTGCACGATCAGCTTGCCCATGACCTTGCGGCCGGCAAGCGCCTTGATCGCCTCCGGCGTCTTCGCAAGCGGATAAGTCTCTTGGATATGGCAGGAGAGCTTGCCCTGCGCGCACCAGCGCGCGAGCTCCTCGATGGCCGCCTTGTACTGGGCAGTGTCATGCCGGACCCAGGCTCCCCAGAAAACGCCGAGCACGGCACAGCCCTTGAGCAGAATGAGATTGAGCGCAATCTTTGGTATCTCGCCGGCGGCAAAGCCGACGACCAGATGGCGGCCCTGCCAAGCCAAGGAGCGCAAGGCAGGCTCGCTGTAGGGACCTCCGACCGGATCGAAGACGACATCAATTCCGTGCTCTGCGCCGACGCGTTTGAGCGCGGCGCGCAAATCTTCCTTTGCGTAATTGACGGCCTCATGGGCGCCGTGGGCGCGGGCGAAGCTCAGCTTGTCGTCGCCGGAGGCGCAGGCAATGACATGCGCGCCCATTGCGCGGCCGACCTCGATGGCGGCAAGTCCCACTCCACCTGAAGCGCCCAGCACCGCCAGGCTCTCCCCGGGCCGCAAGTCCGCACGGTGCTTGAGCGCGTGATAAGCCGTCCCGTAGGTGATGGTGAGGGCAGCAGCGCGGTCGAAATCGAGGCCAGCCGGGATTTTCACGATGTTGCCGGCCGCCACTGCCGTGCGCTCGCGCGCGGCATTGAAATTCGTGTAGCCCATGACACGGTCGCCGGGCGCGAAGCCGGAAACGCCGGAACCGACCGTCTCCACGGTGCCCGCAAACTCCGCTCCCGGCGAGAACGGAAACGGTGGCTTGGTCTGGTATTTTCCGGCGACGATGAGAGTGTCGAGGAAATTGAGACCGGCCGCGGCTACGCTCGCCACCACCTCGCCCGGTCCGGGAACCGGATCTGATATGTCCGCAAGGACGAGGTCATCGGGGGTCCCGAATTTCTGGCAGAGAATCGCTTTCACCGCGGCACCTGCTCCCAAGACAGCGAACGACTTTATTGCTGTAGCACGGAACTCGTCCTTGCGCCGTAGCGCTGTAGGGTGGGCAAAGGGCGCGCAGCGCAGACAAGTTTACGCAGTCTGCGCAAGCTTGACTGCGTCGAGAATTGCGCCTCCTCTCGATCTTTGTGCGCGCCCGTGCGGGGGCACCCCAAAAAATGCTGCGCATTTTTTGGGGACCCCGTCCACGCGGTCCGCGCTCGCCGCCAGGACACACCGCGTGCGCACGGGCACCGCGACGGAAAATGTGGCTTCCGACGCGGCGCCCTTTGCGCACCCTACCTTCTATTCGCCTTCACATTGCCGAATTCGCGCAGCATTTGCGTGAGTTGCCGTAGCCCTGCGGAGGTCAGGCCAATGACCGGGTTCAAAATCGCCGTGACTGTGTTCTCGGTTGTGCTTGCCGTCTCGCCGCTATCGGTCGCCTCTGCCCAGCAGCCGTCGCCACCGCCGGCCGCCCCCGACGCGGCGGCCCCCAAGTCCACAGCACCCAAGTCCACAGCACCCAAGTCCGCGGCTCCCAAGACGGCTGCACCCAAGACGGCTGCGCCCAAGAGTGCCACCGCGACGCCCGCAGCGCCGGGCGGGAGTGACAGCCAACCCACCTTGCTCGGACAGTATGGCGATTGGGGCGCCTATACCGCTTCCCCCGGCGGCAAAAAGGTTTGCTTCGTGCTGGCGAAGCCGAAGAGCTCGAAGACCGAGCCCGCGGGCCGCACCCGGGACCAGGCCTATATGTTCATCTCCAGCCGGCCGACGGAAAATGTGAAGAATGAGGTGTCGGTGACTATCGGCTACCCGTTCAAGACCAGCTCGGATGCGACGGTCGAGGTCGGCGCCACAAAATTCGCCATGTACACCCAGAACGATGGCGCCTGGATCAAGAATGTCGCCGATGAGGCGCGCATGGTTGACGCGATGCGCAAGGCAGCCGATGTGACGGTGAAGGGCACATCCGGGAAGGGCACAAACTCCACGGATCAGTATTCGCTCAAAGGCCTGGCGCAGGCGCTCGAGCGGGTCGAGCAGGAGTGCAAGTAGCCGGAATCTGTTCGGATTAGTCACCCTTTGTCTGGCAGGACAAAGGCGCGCGCGCTCACTCCGGACGGGACGCGCTGTAGCTTCGGCATTCGCGCGCAGCGCGCTCCCGCGTGAGCGGGTTCGTTTCGCTGGCACGACTCGGACGAGAGCCAATGCAGCGACATGTCTGCTGCTTGTGGAAGCTCACATGCCAGCGTTTGAGCCTAACGCGGTTTGACCCAAGTACAACTGCCCGCTGGTCAGCCGGCCATCGGATTCTGAGCGGGCGGCAGATCGTGCAGATGACAGGCGGCAAGATGCGTGCTGCCGATCGGCCGCAACTCCGGCTCTTCCGTTCGGCAGCGCTCAAACACGTAGGGGCAGCGGGTGTGAAAGCGGCACCCTTTCGGCGGACTGATCGGACTCGGCACGTCGCCTTTGAGAATGATGCGCTGACGGACGGCACCCGGCTCGGGGACTGGAGCCGCCGAAAGCAGCGCCTTCGTGTAGGGATGCTTCGGGTTTGAGAAGATATTTCGTTTCGGCGCGAGCTCGACGATCTTGCCGAGATACATGACCGCGACGCGATGCGTCATGTGCTCTACGATGGCGAGATCATGACTGATGAACAGGAGGGCGAGGCCAAGATCGAGCTGCAGATCCTGCAGCAGATTCACGATTTGCGCCTTCACCGATACATCAAGCGCCGAGACTGCCTCGTCGCACACGATCAGGTCCGGCTCGGCGGCAAGCGCCCGGGCAATCCCGATGCGCTGGCGCTGTCCGCCCGAGAACTCATGCGGCCATCTGTTCACCGTATCGCGGGGCAGCCGGACCTTGTCCATTAGCGCGCCGATGCGGGCATCGAGGTCGGCCGATGACTTTGCCAGCCCGAAGTTCCGAATAGGCTCTGCTATGATGTCGCGCACGCGCATGCGCGGATTAAGGCTCGCAAACGGGTCCTGAAAGACCACCTGCACACGGCGACGCAGGGGACGAAGCGCGCCGGCTGAGAGATCGTCGATGCGGCGCCCGTCCAGCACTACCTGACCGGCGGTGATATCGAACAGGCGAAGGATGGCGCGCCCGACGGTCGACTTTCCGCAGCCGGATTCACCGACCAGGGCCAAGGTTTCCGCCCTGGCGATCTCGAACGAGACGCCGTCTACCGCGTAGACCAAGCGTTTGCGGCCGACGCCGAGGGCAGCCAGACCTGAGCGCACCGGGAAATGCTTCTTGAGATCATTGACCTGGAGCAGCGGGATGCTCATGCGGCCAGCATGGCCTTGGGCGCGAAATGGCATGCCGCGATATGGCCCGGCGCTTTGAGCTCAAGCGCCGGTGCGATGTGCCGGCAAACATCGCTCGCCAATGCACATCGGCCGGCAAACACGCAGCCGGCAATGCGCTGCTTGAGGCTCGGCACGATGCCGGGGATCTCGGCAAGCCTTGTCGTCTTCTCATGCAGTGAGGAGCCGAGCTTCGGCAAAGCGCCGAGGAGACCTCGCGTATAGGGATGCCGAGGGTTGCGGAAAAGCTCGCCGACTTTCGCTTCCTCCACTTTGCGGCCGGCATACATCACCATGACGCGTTCAGCGATCTCCGCCACCACGCTGAGATCGTGGGTGATGAGAATGATAGCGGCACCCACCCGCTGCTTGAGCTCGCGCAGCAGGTCGAGGATCTGCGCCTGAATGGTGACGTCGAGCGCGGTCGTCGGCTCGTCGGCGATCAGGAGCTTCGGGTTGCAGGCAAGCGCGATGGCGATCATCACCCGCTGCCGCATGCCGCCGGAGAGCTGATGCGGGTATTCGCGCCTGCGCTGTTGCGGCTCGGCGATCCCGACGAGCCGCAGCATTTCCAGTGCGCGGCGTTCGGCCGCTTGCCAGCCAAGGCCCTGATGCAGACGCAGGGTTTCGCAGATCTGGTGGCCTACCGTGAGCACCGGGTTGAGGCTGGTCATCGGCTCCTGAAAGATCATGCTGATCTGATTTCCGCGGACATCGCGCATGGCACGCTCGTCAAGCGCTAGGAGATCGACGCCGTCGAACCGGATTTTTCCGCTGATCTTGCCCGGTGGTTCGGGGATAAGGCGCAGGACCGAGCTCGCCGTAACGGACTTGCCACAGCCGCTCTCGCCCACGATCGCAATCGTCTCGCCGGCTTCCACCGTGAACGACACGCCGTCCACGGCCCGGTTCACCCCGTCGGGGGTGCGGAAATGCGTTTGCAGATTTTCGACTTCCAGCAGAGCCATTTCAAAGTGCCGTCACAGCCGTTTCTTCATGCGCGGATCAAGCGCATCACGCAGTCCGTCGCCAAGCAGATTCACCGCAAGGACCGTCACGGAAAGGAATATTGCTGGAAAGAACACGATATATGGCTTGACCTGCCAAAGGGCGCGTCCTTCGGCCATGATATTGCCCCACGAAGGAATGGTGGGCGGCGTGCCGGCTCCGATGAACGACAGGATTGCTTCCACGATCATGGCGCTGGCGCACACGTAAGTGGCCTGCACCGTCATCGGCGCAACCGTGTTGGGTAAAATGTGGCGCAGGAGGATTGTGACTGTCCGAGTACCTGCGGCAACTGCCGCGTCTACATAGGGCTGCTCGCGCAATGACAGTACGACGCTGCGGACAAGCCGCGATACCCGCGGAATCTCCGCAATCGTGATCGCGGTGATGACGTTGCCGACGCTTCCGCGGGTGAGCGCCATCAGCGCGATGGCAAGCAGGATCGGAGGGATCGACATGACCCCGTCCATTACGCGCATAATGAATCCATCGGCCCAGCGGAGGAAACCGGAGACGAGGCCGATGGCAAGGCCGGCGAGGGACGCGAGCAGCGCCACGAAGAAGCCTACGCCCAGCGAGACCCGTGCGCCGTAGAGTACGCGCGAATAGATGTCGCGGCCCAGCATGTCGGTACCGAACCAGAATGCAGCGGAGGGCTCGCGGATGCGCCGGGCCGGCGCAACGGTGGTGGGGTCGACAGTGCCGAGCCACGGCGCGAGCAGGGCGATCAGCAGCATCGTTGCGACGAGTGCCCCGCCAATGGCGATCGCGGGATGGCGCCAGAGGAAACCGACCAGGCCGCGCCGAACCTTCACGGGTGGCAAAATATCCGGCAGCTCAGGGGCGGCGACAAAATCGGATGCTGCCGACGCTGTGACGACCGCGTCGGTTGCGAATGCGGTCGCGTGCGAGGGGCTGTTCAATACCGGATCCTAGGATCAAGCAGCGTGTAGAGTAGGTCGATCAGCAAGTTCACGAGGACATAGATGAAGCTGAACAGCAGCACGATGCCCTGAATGACCGGATAATCGCGCCGCAGGATCGCATCGACGGTGAGCCGGCCGATCCCCGGGATGGCGAAGACGGTCTCAGTGACCACTGCTCCGCCGATCAGGAGCGCGATGCCGATGCCGATCACGGTGACGATCGGCACGGCGGCGTTCTTCAAGGCGTGCAGGAAAAGGATGCCGCCTTGCCCGATGCCCTTCGCCCGCGCCGTGCGGATATAATCCTGCTGCAGGACTTCGAGCATCGTAGCGCGGGTCACCCGCGCGATCAGCGCGATGTACACACAGCCGAGCGCAATCGCGGGTAGAATCAGATTCTCCAGCCACGGCCACAACCCTTCCCTCAGTTGGGTGTAGCCCTGCACCGGCAGCCAATCGAGTTCCAGCGCAAACACATAAGCGAGCAGGTAGCCCACCACGAAAACCGGGACCGAGAAGCCCAGTACCGCGAGTGCCATGATGCCGCGATCGATCAGGGTATCGGCCTTCCATGCCGCCACCACCCCGATCGGCACAGCGACGGACACCGCGAGGATGAGCGTAACCGCCATCAGCGAGAGCGTCGGCTCGATGCGCTGAGCGATCAAGGTTGCAACTGGAAGGTTGGTGAAAATCGAAGTGCCGAGATCGCCGTGCAGAATCTGCCAGACCCACTCGCCAAAACGCACAAGAAACGGCCGGTCGAGACCGAGACTCTGGCGAATGCGCTCCACATCCGCAGGGGTCGCCTGGTCGCCCGCGACGACAGCAGCCGGATCCCCGGGCGCAATGTAGAGCAGGCTGAACACGAACAGCGCCACCACCGCCATCACGGGGATGGTCGCCAGAATGCGCCGAACGACGTAATTCAGCATAAGCCTGCTCTAGCACGATTTATGCCGACTTATGCCGCCTTGCTGACGCCCCAGAAGAAGGGCAGCGGTCCCTTGACGATGCCGGCGACATTTGAGCGCCAAGCCTGATGCGCGAGGAAAAAGCCGGTCGGGGCGTAGACCACGTCCTCGCATGCCGCCCTGTTGAGCCGGCCTATCGCGGCCTTCTCCTCCTCGAAGCTCGCTGCCTCGTACCACGCCGTGATCTCGGCTTCGACTTTCTCGCTGGTGGGCCAGCCGAACCACGCCTTGTCGCCGTTGGCGCGGATCGCCGTATAACTTGAAGGGTCAACACACACGGCGCCGGCATGCCAGGTATGGAACATGTTCCAGCCGCCCTGACCCGGAGGCGATTTCTGGGCCCGGCGCGCCGCGGTAGTGCCCCAGTCGATGGCGTTGAAATCAACGTTCATGCCCAGCCGCTTCAGGAGATCCGCTGTGACCTCGCCCTGGGCCTTCGCGATTTGAAGATCCTGCGCAACCAGGCACGTGACCGGCTGACCGGCATAATCGCTCTGGTCGAGCAGGCGCTTGGCCGCATCCAGATTGCGCGGACCCTTCAGGATCTCGCCTCCCTCTTCCGTGTAGAGCGGCGTGCTCGGCGTAAAGAAGCCGGGCAGCGGCTTCCAATAGGCATCGTCCCCGACGACGGCGCGCATGTAATCCTCCTGGCTCATTGCAGTAAGGATGGCACGGCGGGCGTACACGTTGTTGAATGGTGGATAGAGATGGTTCATGCGGAAGCTGCCGATATTCCCCAGCGGATCGGCGATATCGACAACGACATTGCGACTCTTGTTGAGCACCGGTACGAGGTCGGCAATCGGCGTTTCCCACCAGTCGACTTCCCCATTTTGCAGCGCTGCGGATGCGGTCGCCGGATCGGCCATGACAACCCACTCAATGCGGTCGACCAAAATCTGCTTGCCGCCGGAGAGCCATGAGCTCGGCTCCTGCCGGGGGACATATTCGGAAAATTTTTCAAAGACCGCCCGCGCGCCAGGGACCCATTCGCTGCGCACGAGCTTCATCGGTCCGCTGCCGACGTAGTCGCTGATGGGCTTGAATGGGTCGGTAGCGGCGATGCGCGCAGGCATGATGAAGCATGACGGCGTCCCCACCTTTCCGAGCGCGATCAGCAATTTCGAATACGGCCGGTTGAGCCTCCAACGAAAGGTGCGGTCATCGACGGCGACCAGTTCGTCCTGGATCGCCTTGATCATCAGACCCATGTTGTCGCGCGCTTGCCAGCGGACAAGGCTCGCGATCACGTCCTTCGCCAGAACCGGTTCACCGTCGTGGAATTTCAGGTTCGGACGTAGCCGGAAGGTCCAGGTGAGGCGGTCGCCAGACACTTCCTCGGATTCAACCATCTGCCGCTGCGGCTTCAGGTCGGCGTTCACGCCATAGAGCATGTCCCAGACCAGCGCAGCGCCGTTGCGCACCACGTATTGCGTGTTCCAGATCGGATCGAAATTGGCGAGGTCGGCCTGGGGCACGAACCGCAGCGTGCGCGCTGCTACGCGTTGGGATATGGCAGGTGTCGCAAGTCCGGGCAGTGGCTGCGAGCGCGCCTGCGCCGGTCGCGGATTGCAAGAATGCTCTTCTATTCATGCTGCGCACTTCACCCCTGGAGCGCGCCGCCTCGAACGCTCCATTGCGGCTATCGGGCCATCAGGCAGCCTTGGCGACGCCCCAGAAAAAGGGAAGCGGTCCACGCTCTACCCCCGTGACTCTGTTACGCCAAGCATGGTGCGTCAAATAAGACCCGAGCGGCGCATAGATTGCGTAGTCGAGCGCGGCCTTGTTGAGCCGGCGAGCCGCTGCTTGCTCCTCGGCAAAAGAGCTCGCGTCGTACCAGGCAGTTATCTCGGCCTCAACCTTTGGAATGTTCGGCCAGCCGAACATCGCTTGCTCGCCGTTGGCCCGCAAAAACTTGTTGGACGGGTCGGCCGAATCCACCCCATACACGCCGGTGTGGTAGAGATTCCAGCCGCCCTGGCCAGGAGGTGATTTCTGCGCCCGTCGGGCCACCACCGTACCCCAGTCAGCGGCAACAAACTCGACGTTCATCCCAAGCCGGTGAAGCAGGTCGAAGGTTACATCGCCCCATGCCTTGTGTGCCGCCAGATCCTGCGCGGCCATAAAGACAATCGGCTCACCGGAATATCCGCTTTTCGCCAGCTGATGTTTCGCAGCATCGATATCCCGCGGACCTTTGAGGATTTCGCCCCCCTCTTCATTGTAGAACGGCGAGCCGGGAACGAAGAAGCCGGGCATCGGCTCCCACAGGGTCCTATCGTCCCCGACATAGGCACGCATGTAGTCTTCCTGGCTCATCGCCATGAGGATGGCGCGCCGCGCTCGCACGTCGTTGAACGGCCGATACGTGTGGTTCATGAACAACATGCCGGTGGACCCGAGCGGATCGGCGATGTCGACGACGATGTTGCGATTCTTTCGCAGCGTCGGAATCAAATCGGGCAGCGGCCGCTCCCACCAGTCGACTTCGCCGCTCTGCAGCGCCGCCGCAGCGGTGGCGGGGTCGGAGATCACCACCCATTCCACGCGCTCGACCAGGATTCGCTTTCCTCCGGCGAGCCAAGCGGCTGCTTCCTGCCGTGGGACGTAATCCGCGAACTTCTCGAACACGGCCTTCGCCCCTGGCAGCCATTCGTTCTTCACGAAGCGCATCGGGCCGCTGCCGACATATTCGGTGATCTGCTTGAAGGGATCGGTTGCGGCGATCCGGGCGGGCATGATGAAACAGCAGGGAGTGGCCATCTTACCCAACGCCAGCAACAGCTTTGGGAACCGCCGCCGCAGAGACCAGCGGAAGGTCCAGTCATCCATGGCGACGAGCTCGTTCTCCACGGTCTTGAGCATCTGACCCATGGGCTCGCGGGCTGCCCAGCGCCGGATGCTGGCCACCGCATCCGTTGCCAGCACCGGCTCGCCGTCGTGAAATTTCAATCCGGGCCGCAGCCGGAATGTCCAGATGAGGCCATCCGCGGACACTTCCTCGGAGTCGATCATCTGCCGTTGCGGCTGCAGCTCACTATCGACGCCGTAAAGCGTGTCCCACACCAGGAGCGCGGCGTTGCGCGCGATATACGCCGTGCTCCAGATCGGATCGAAATTGGCGAGATCCGCATGCGGAATGAGGCGCAGCGTGCGTGCCGCGGCCGCTTGAGAGATCGCGGGCCGCGCGAGGGCAGCCACGGCCGCGGCACCAGCCGCTGCGCCCGTGCGTTTTAGGAAAGCCCTCCGGTCCATGCCACTACCCTCCCAGGAGGGTCAAACAGCCTTGGCAACCCCCCAGAAGTACGGCATCGGCCCCCTCACAACACCGCTCACGTTCGAACGCCAAGCTTGATAGCTCAGGAAAAAACCGGTCGGAGCGTAGACCACGCCTTCGAGCGCCGCCTTGTTCAGTCGCGCGATTGCGGCCTTCTCTTCGTCGAGCGTTTTTGCGCCGAACCAAGCGGTCACCTCAGCCTCGACCGCGGGGATGTTCGGCCAACCGAACCAAGCGTTGTCGCCATTGGCGCGCACTCCGATCGAGACCGCCGGGTTCACGCAATCCACACCGGCATGCCAAGTGTGAAACATTTGCCAGCCGCCCTGGCCCGGGGGCGTCTTCTGTGCGCGGCGCGCGCCCACCGTGCCCCAGTCGATGGCAGCAAAATCGACGTTCATGCCGAGCCGCTTGAGCAGATCGGCGGTGACGTCCCCCTGTGCTTTCGTGTAAGCCAGATCCTGCGCAACCAAACAGGTGACCGGCTCGCCCGCGTAACCGCTCTCCGCCAAGAGCTTCTTCGCCGCGTCGAGATTGCGCGGCCCCTTCAGGATCTCGCCTCCCTCCTCGGTGTAGAGCGGAGTACCGGGCGTGAAGAAGCCTGGCAGCGGCTTCCAGAGCGCATCATCATCCCCGACGATGGCACGCATGTAATCCTCCTGGCTCATGGCCATCAGGACGGCGCGGCGTGCGCGCACATCATTGAACGGCGGATAAAGATGATTCATGCGGAACGAGCCGATGTTTCCCAGCGGGTCCGCGATGTCGACCTTGACGTTGCGGTTCTTGCGCAGGAGCGGCACCAGGTCGGCAATGGGAGTCTCCCACCAATCGACCTCGCCGTTCTGCAGTGCAGCCGCGGCGGTCGCGGGGTCGGGCATGATGATCCACTCGATGCGATCAACGAGCATGCGCTTGCCACCCGCCAGCCAGGAAACCGGTTCTTCCCGTGGCACGTAATCCGAGAATTTCTCGAACACCGCCTTCGCTCCCGGCACCCACTCGTCCTTGACGAAGCGCATGGGCCCGCTGCCGATGTACTCCGTGATCTGCTTGTATGGATCCGTCTGGGCGATCCGCTCCGGCATGATGAATGCCACTGGAGTGCTGATCTTGCTCAGCGCCAGTAGCATCTTCGGATAAGGTTTAGTCAGCACCCACTTTACGGTGCGGTCATCGACCGTCGTGAGCTCCTGCTGGAGAGGCTTGAGCATCTGGCCCATGAGGTCGCGCGCCGCCCACCGGTTGAGGCTCGCCGCCACATCCTTGGCCAGCACCGGCTCGCCATTATGGAACTTCAATCCTGACCGCAGGCGGAAGGTCCAGGTAAGGCCGTCGGAAGAGACCTCCTCGGATTCCGCCATCTGCCGTTGCGGTTGCAGCTTGTCGTCCATCCCGTAAAGCGTGTCCCACACCATGGCCGAGGCATTGCGCACAACGTACTGCGTGCCCCAGATGGGATCGAAATTCGCAAGGTTCGCTTGCGGGACGAAACGCAAGGTCCGCGCGGCTGCGCCCTGCGCGATGGCGGGGGTGGACAATTTGCCCGCCATTCCCAGCGTGCCCGCGCCCGCGACGACTTTCATAACAGTTCTGCGATCCATGATCTGATCTCCCGGGGGCTGCCTAGAGTTGCGCCAGTCTGCCTCGTTGCTAGATGCGCCTGCAGTCGCGCCATCACTCAATCGAGCGGCGCAATCGAGCGGCGCAATCGAGCCGCGCCTCTACCAGCAAACGCCATGCCAGCTGGCATCCTGGTAGTTTGCCTTGCATTGCCTTGCCACCACAAGCAGAACAACACGCGGTGCAAGGCCTCAAGTAGAGTGCCGATCGCTGCGCGAGAGTGCACTGCAGATGCCACCCCCAAAATTGATCAGCGTTCCCATCGGGAACAAGAATACCGTCGCGTTGCGAATTGCCGCCTTAACTGACCGCCGCGGTCGGGTAATCCTGCTTTTCAGGAGAAGCCCGGAGCGAGGTTTGCGCAACAGGCAGGCGCACGGTGAAGGTCGAGCCCTTACCGATTTCGCTTGTGACCGTCACGTCACCGCCCATCATCTGACAAAGGCGTCGTGTAATCGCCAAGCCGAGCCCGGTGCCGCCGTATTGGCGCGCGGTCGAGGCATCGCCTTGTGAAAATTCCTCGAACAGCCGCCGCATCTGGTCGGCGTTCATTCCGATGCCGGTATCGGTTACCGCAAACTCGATACAGTCTTGCTGTTCATGCGTGGAGCGGACGATCTGCTCGACGAGGACCTTCGCGGTCGTCAATGGGTTGCCAGTCAACAATGGCGCGGCGTCATCGAGCTGCTCGCGGGCGGCTTCGAGGGGGTGCTGTGGCTCTCCATTCAAGGGGCGCCATCCTTGGCTCCGCCAACGAGCTACGGTCATGTGACTGACCCTGGCTCCTGACTGGCGCAACTTGACCTATAGCTCCGCTTCGCGATCGATGGCGGTCTTGCTCTCCAGGCAATAGTAGCCGGCAAGTCGGCTCACGAGCGAACGCGTGGTCCAGTCTTTCAGCACTCGGCTGACATTCTCACGTGCAATTCCGGCCATTGCCGCAAGGTCGCTCTGGCTGACTTTCTGGCGGATGAGGATGCGTCCGCTCCCCACGTCCTTTCCGAACCCCTCGGCGAGACTCAGCAGTGCGTAGGCAACGCGTCCCTTCACGGAAAGAAAGTTGGTTGCAACTAGCGCGGCATTCGTATTGCGCAGACGCCGTGCCAGCACAGCCGTGATGTGCCGGTAAACTTCCGGCGTGGACTGAGCAACTACCTCGAAGTCGGCCCGGCTGACGAAGCGCAATTTCGACTCGCGCAGCGCAGACACGGAAGCGGAGCGCGGCGCCCGGTCGATCATAGACAGCTCGCCAACAACCGCACCAGGCCCGAAGATCGCAAGGATGCGTTCACCGCTATGGGCCGCCGCGACGCTCGCCTTGAGTAGGCCTTCTTCGACCCGATAGCAGCCGTCCCCTTCGTCGCCGGCGAGAAAAAGAATCTGGTCGGCTGCCAAGGAGACAATGCGCGCCTTCGCGAATAGCACGCGCGAGATCTCCGGCGGCAAGGCAGAAAATATATTCTCGGGTGGGAATTTTGACTCTGCCATTGCAGTTGCTTTTCCCTCAGGAGCGCCGATCAAGATCGAAGCCGAGCTTCTAAGGAATCAGAATAGCGCAAATGCGAGCGCGATGCCGAAGATCGGAGCGCTTTATTTGAGTGTACCCTAGGGCTGAGCGAAACCAGCTAGGCCAGGCGTCGTCAAGCTAGTCAGTTTCTGTCGCGAAACGCCTGGATTGAGTGGCTACAATTCAAGTTGGGTTTGTCGCGCGTCCACAGAGCGGCGCCGGGGCCGCCACTGCCGCCTGCGGCATTTCTTGGTTCATTTGCATGCGCGCCACGATCAAATGGAGCAGCCGGAAACCGAACTGCGGATTCTGGAAATACAGTTCCTTGAAGCGCTCATAGTCGATCTGCGCCGCATGAACGTCGGTCTTGCAGCGTGTCGTCATGTTGCGCTTGCCGTCGGGCGCAAACAGCCCGATTTCACCGATCAACGTGCCCTTGCCCCGGATCAAATTCATCTCGATCATCTCGACCTCGCCGGAGACGATGTAGAACGCCGCGGTCGCGTACTCGCCCCGCTGCGTGATGATCTCGCCTGCCTTGAATTGCTTGGGACGCGTATAGGGCAGCAACCAGTCCACGTTCATGTCGCCCCTCGTTGCCACGTCGATATCGCGGATCAGGCGCACCATTGCTCGCAACCGCCAAGCATTGAGCGGCAGCAGAATCGCATTAAGCGCGAATGTGGGATAGGTCCCGTGCATGAGACTGTACGCCATCGCGAGAGCATTGGCGACGCATGCCGCAATGCGCAGCGGTATGATTGTTTTCGCGTGCGCTGCATACAAGCTCGCCGCTGCTGCCGCGATGCCGATCAACTCCGCAAAATGATATTGCATGCGACCTCTCTGTTACTGCTGTTACTGACCGTGTTCGGTGCCGCCCATTTGTCGCGCTATTGTATGGAGCCCAGCGCCCGACCCAGCGGCCCACTTTTGGGTCTTCTCGTGGCCGCGCATTACCGCAATCTGCTTGCCTGTGTCGACGTTCCAGGTGCGCGCTGTTATGCCACCACCCAATGCTCTGCGCGCGTTCGAGGCCGCTGCGCGACATCTGAGCCTTACGAAGGCTGCGCAAGGGTTACACGTGACTGCGGCGCGCCAAGGTGTCGACCTGGGCCGAATGGTTCAAGGCTGCCGGGGTCGACGCCTGGCCGCGCTCGACTGGAGGCAAGTGTATATCCGGTGGGTGTGCGCCCACACAGGAGCAACGTTCCATAAGACATCAGACCTCCTGCTTCGACATACTGCCGCTGAACATAAATCGCCGCCAGTTTCGCGCTCGCCGCTAAGGTGTTGATGCGAATCCGATTCGTGGTCATGAATGGGTCCCCATCAACATAAGTGCGTCGGCGCGACCTTTGCGCGCCTCGATCGCGGGCGCAATGTCCTCCGCTCGCCGGATTTTCAAGGTGACGACTTCGAGGCCGAGCGTGCGCCCTGAGGCCTGAATGTCTGTGATCGTCAGCGTCGCATTGGGGTTGCGACACTTGCCATGATCGCTAACCGTCGGAGACCGGGGACAACCTCGCGTAAGAGTTCGATCCGCTTGCCGACAAGACCGGGGGCGCTGAGTGACAATCCGGTGATGTTGCCACCCGGCCGCGCTAGACTCGCTACGAGGCCGGTGCCAACCGGTTCCCCCATGGTGGGAGAGACGATTGGAATAACCGCAGTCGCCCGCTTGGCTGCGATGACCGCCGGGGTTCCCGCCGTGACAATGACATCGACCTTGAGCCGGACGAACTCAGTTGTGATCTCGGCAAAGCGCTCGCTGCGACCCTCCCCCCAGCGATATTCGATTGCGATAGTGCGGCCCTCAATCCAACCGAGCTCACGTAGCCGCTGAACAAGAGCAGCGACCCATTGGCTTGCGGATGCA
>CATPCO010000338.1 GCA_955652925.1 uncultured Xanthobacteraceae bacterium
GGGACCCATAACCCCTGTCCGTGGTTGTGGGTTCCGGGTTCGCCGCTTCGCGGCGCCCCGGAATGACGGCGGCGGCGCGGTGGTCGTTGATCAGTCGTTTCAGCTCGGTGATGCAGGAGCCGCAATTCGTGCCGGCGCGCAATTTGCGACCGATCTGCGCCACGCTGCGCGCTTGCCCGCACGCGATGGCATCGCGCACGGCGGCAAGCTCGACCGCAAAGCACGCGCAGATGATGGGTTTGGCGGCGTGGATGCGTTCGCTTGATGCATGCGCGAAAACGCGCCCCCCGTGGTCCGGGGCGGCTGCCAGCGACAAGGCAGCCAATTGCAGCGGCTCGCCGATCGGCCCGACGCAAAGGCAGCCATACAGCTCGTCGGCCGCGAAAGCGCTGGCGCTGTATGTCCTGCCGACGAGCTCGTCGACCACCTGGGCGCGATCGGAAAAGGCGTCAAAGGCAAAATCATGCCAGTGCAATGGGCCGAGGCGTGCTGCCAGCCGGTACTCGAAACCTTCCGCAACCGCGGTGCGCACCCACCAGGTTCCCGGCGGGAAGCTGAGCAAGCCGCGCGTGCGCGCGAAACCGTGCACAGAGAAAACAACCGGCGAGATTACAGCCGGCGTCGCTTTCGCTTCCGGCTGTCCGGAATGAGGATCGGTATGGGGAGCGACGAGATCGCCAACCCGCGCGCACGAGGCGGTCTCATCGCTCCAGTGGATCGGCACGAACAGAGAGCCCGGTTGCTGGCTCTCGCTGATAATGACTTTCATGATGCATGAGCCGTGCGCAGTGGCGACGCGCGCAAAGCCGGCGTCGCCAAGCCCGGCCGTGCGCGCATCCGTGGGATGCAGTTCGACGAACGGCTCCGGCAGGTGCATGGCAAGTCTGGGGCTCTGGCCCGTGCGCGTCATGGTATGCCATTGATCGCGGACGCGCCCGGTATTGAGGCGCAGCGGATAGTCGAGCGTTGTTTCTTCTCGCAGTGCGGGCGGTTCGGGCGCGATGAACTGCGCTTTGCGGCTCGGCGTGAAAAATCCGCCCACCGAGAAAAAGCGCTGCTCCTTGCAATCATCGCCCGCGCGCAACGGCCATTGCACCGGCTCGAGCGCATCGTAATGCGCATCCGAAATGGTGACGAGGGCACCGAGGTCGAAGTCTCGGGTGCCGCCGTTCTCGAACGCGGAGAGCGCGGCATGCTCGCGAAAAATATCGGCGGCGCGCGCATAGGGAAAAGCTTCGGCGAAGCCCATCCGACGCGCGACTTGGGTGACGATCCACCAGTCCGGCCTCACTTCGTCGGGCGGGCGCAGGAATGTGCGCTGGCGTGAGATGCGCCGCTCGGAATTGGTGACGGTGCCGTCCTTCTCGCCCCAGGCGGCCGCCGGCAGAAGGAGATGGGCGCCGGCGTTCACCGTGTCATTCGAGAGCACGTTCTCTGAGACCACGAAGAGCTCGAGCGACTTGAGTGCCTTGCGCACGGCATCTGCGCGCGGCAGCGAGACCGCCGGGTTGGTCGCCATGACCCACAAGGCCTTGATCTCGCCGCGCGCGATCGCCTCGAACATCTGCACGGCTTTGGGACCTTCGCGCGCTGCGACGTTAGGCGCGTTCCAGAAGCGGCGCACGCGATCAACGTCGTGGGCCGAAAATCCCATATGCGCGGCGAGCTGGTTTGCGAGCCCGCCGACTTCACGCCCGCCCATGGCGTTGGGCTGACCCGTGAGCGAGAACGGTCCCATGCCCGGTCGGCCGATGCGGCCGCAAGCGAGATGGCAATTGATGATGGCGTTGACCTTGTCGGTTCCCTGCGCCGACTGATTCACGCCCTGCGAATAGCACGTGACCACGCGCTCGGTGCCGCAAAAAAGCTCGAAGAATCGCGCCACGTCCGCGACGGGGAGGCCGGTCGCACGGGCGGTTGCAGCGAGACCGGGCGCGATCATCCGCGCACGCGCAAGCGCATCTTCGAAGCCGTTCGTATGCGCGTCGATATACGCGTAGTCGAGCGCGTGCGTTTCCGCCATATGAACCAGCAATCCGCAGAACAGCGCGGTGTCGGTCCCGGCCGATATGGGAAGAAACAGATCGGCCTCTTGCGCGGTTGCCGTCCGGCGCGGATCGATCACAACGAAGCGGGCGCCGCGCAGCTCCTTGTTGAGCATCATGCGCTGGAACAGCACTGGATGACACCAGGCGGCATTCGAGCCGACGAGCACGATGAGGTCGGCCTCATCGAGGTCGGCATAGGTGCCCGGTACGGTATCGGAACCGAATGCGCGCCGATGGCCGGCGACCGAGGACGCCATGCACAGCCGCGAATTGGTGTCGACATTGGCAGAGCCGATGAACCCCTTCATCAGCTTGTTGGCGACGTAATAGTCCTCGGTGAGCAGCTGGCCCGAAAGATAGAACGCGACTGCGTGCGGCCCGTGCCGCTCGACGATCTGCCTGAAGCCTGAGGCGACGCGATCAAGCGCATCGTCCCAGCCGATGCGCGCGAGCTTGCCGCCGTCCTGCCTTCGCATCGGATGCAGCAACCGGCCCTCCAGCGCGAGCGTCTCGCCCAGCGCCGCTCCCTTCGAACAGATGCGCGCAAAATTTGCGGGATGCGCGGGATCGCCCGCGATCGCCGCGCCGCCGTTGCCGTCCGGTTCAACGATGAGCCCGCAGCCAACGCCGCAATACGGGCACGTCGTGCGCACCGCCTGATGATGTTGCGCCGGCGACTTCATCTGCTCTGCCGTTCGTAGCCTGGAGCCCGCATGAGTCCTGTAGCCCGGATGAGCGCAGCGATATCCGGGGCCCCGCATGTCGCTTCGCTCATGCGGGCTACAGGTGTTGCCGCGTTCAAGCGGCGTGCCAATCTGTGAAAGACGGCGTGTCAATGTAAAAACACTTGCGAGGCCGCGGCTCGCCTAGAAATTGACCGTGCTCCGCCTAACGATTTTGCACTGCACAAATTTCACTCCGCGGCGCGCGCAAAGCGCGTAATTTTTCATCTTGAACCCCCGCAAAATCTTCGGCTTTTCAGGGGCATAGGCTTGGCACAAGGTTTGCGAAGCCGCTCTCGCCGCGAGGCGTTGACTCACCGGAAAAAGGGACACAGGAATGAGCACGGGAAACTGGATTTCGGATTGGAATCCGGAAGATCAAAAATTCTGGGAATCGAAGGGCAAGTGGATCGCCCGGCGCAACCTCATCTGGTCGATTTTTGCCGAGCATCTCGGTTTTTCCATCTGGCTCATTTGGAGCATTGTCGCGACCAAGTTGCCACAAGCGGGCTTTCACTACACGACCGACCAACTCTTTCAGCTCGTCGCGTTGCCCGGACTGATCGGCTCGCTGATGCGCTTTCCCTACACGTTTGCGGTCACGAAATTCGGCGGCCGCAACTGGACCGTTTTCAGCGCCGCCGTTTTGTTCATTCCGACGCTCGCACTCGCTTACTTTGTCACCCAGCCTGATACTCCGTTCTGGCTGATGCTGTGCGTGGCGGCGACGGCCGGGCTCGGCGGCGGCAACTTTGCCTCGAGCATGGCCAATATTTCCTTCTTCTATCCGGACCGCATGAAGGGCTGGGCGCTCGGGCTCAATGCCGCCGGCGGAAACATCGGAGTGAGCGGCGTGCAACTCTTGACGCCGCTTCTTCTGGGGACAGGCTTAGTGAGTCTTTATCTCGCAACCCCGACGGCGGACGGCCTCTATCTCCAGAACGCCGGGCTGATGTGGATCCTGCCGTTGGCGATCGCGGTGGTCGGCGCCTTCTTGTTCATGAACAATCTCACCTCGGCCCGCTCGAGCTTCAAAGACCAGCTCGCCATCGTCACCCGCAAGCATACCTGGGTGATGTCCTACATCTACATCGGGACCTTCGGTTCGTTCATCGGCTATTCGGCTGCGTTCCCGCTCCTGATCAAGACGCAATTCCCGGCGATCACGGTGGGCATCGCGTTCCTGGGCCCGCTGGTCGGCTCGCTCTCGCGTCCCCTCGGCGGTTTGCTCGCCGACAAGATCGGTGGCGCGACCGTGACGTTCTGGAACTTCATCGCCATGGGCGCTGCGACGATCGGCGTGATGTATTTTGTCGAGGTCAAAGAGTTCGCCGGGTTCCTCGCGATGTTTCTTGTCCTCTTCGTCACCACCGGGATCGGCAACGGCTCCACCTACCGGATGATTCCGTCGATCTTCCGCGAGGAGAAGCTGCGGGAGGCGAAGGGATCGGGCGAGTCCGGCCGCCTTGCGGCCATCAAGGCCGCCAGCATCGAGGCCGCTGCCGCCTTGGGATTCATCGGCGCTGTCGGTGCCTGCGGCGGCTATCTGATCCCGCGCGGTTTCGGCGCCTCCATTGCCGCAACAGGGGCGCCGCATCTCGCGCTCGAAGTGTTCCTCGCGTTCTACATCACCTGCATAGGGCTGACGTGGTGGTATTACCTGCGCAAGACTCTGCTCGTAATGCGCGCGCCGAGCCTCGCCGAGGCGCGGGTGTAAGCAAAGCATCCGCCGCGCGCCGGTACATGCCGGCGTGCGGCTGCGATTGAATCGGTCGCTGTGTCGCAAGGACTTTGGCCAGAGCGGCTGCTCTGTACCAAAGATGTCACGATCCCCGACACTCGCGTCCTCGGGGCGCTCAATCCGGTAGATTAGCCTTGCCTGCTCGAAAGCCTGTCGCAAAATGAGACGGGGTGGAAGGGCAATCCCTCGTGATTCGGGTTGGGGCGCGGGGCAGGGGCGATGCGAAAATCCAGCATCATCATAATCATGATCATCGCGTCAGCCGGCGCGATCGCGTTGAGCGTGGGCAAGTCGCAGGCGGACCCGGGAGGCTTCGCGCTGCGGCAAAGCCCCTATTTCCAGGCGACCTCGTTTGCAGGCGTGGCGGCGGGCGGCCCCTCCGTGTCGTCCATGTTTTGGAACCCGGCGACAATCACCCAGGCCGAGCGCGGACTCACGATCGAAGGCGATGCCACGCTCGACTCTCCGCACGCCGATATCACGCCGCTTCTGGCCACTTCGCCGACAGGGGTCAACCTGACGCCCTTGGGTGGGAGCAGTGACGTTTTCGATAAGGCGAGCTTCGTTCCGTCGGTCTACACCGTTTATGGCCTGAACAATGGGTTCTCGCTCGGGCTGGGGTTGAACTCCCCGTTCGGGCTCAAGACCCAGCCCAATGCGCTCTGGTCAGGGATGTTCTATTCCCAGGAGTCGAACATCAAAGCCGTCAATGCGACGCCGACCGTAGCCTGGAAGATCAACAATTGGCTCAGCGTAGGCGCGGCCGCGCAGATCCAGTATTTCAAGGTCAGGCTCGACTCGGCTTTCCCCGGCAGCGGCCTGACCGGACCTTTTCCGTTTCTCGCTCCGCTCGGTCCGGACGAGCTCAGTCTCCGCGGCGACTCCTGGGGCTACGGCTATACCCTGGGCGCCACCCTCACTCCGACATCGTGGACCACGATCGGCGTCGGCTACCGCTCGGGGCTTGATCAGAAAACCAGCGGCAACATCTTCCGGCCCTCATTTGTAGCGCCCGTCGTTGTCCCGCCGTTCGGGTTGGTGCCGGTCGCCGTACCGGGAACGACGGTGGGCTTCAATGCCACCGTGCCGCTGCCCGGCGCCGTTACCGCCAGCATCCGCCAGAAAATCACGGACTCGTTTACCCTTCTGGGGACGGTGGAATGGACCAATTGGTCGCGGCTCAACACGGTCCCGATCGCGACCGCTTCGGCAGGCTTGATTCCGGGCATTCCGACGCAGCTTTCGTTCGGATGGCGTGATGTCTGGATGTACTCGGGCGGGCTGGAGTACCAGTGCGGCCGGTACCTTGCGCTTCGCACCGGCATCGGCTGGGAGCAGTCGCCGATCACCGATCAGACGCGCAGCCCGCGCCTGCCTGACGCGGATCGCCTGTGGGTCAGCACCGGCGCCACGTACAAATGGAACGAGCAGTTCTCGCTCGATCTCGCCTACACACACATTTTCCTGAAGGATAATACGGCAATCAATATCAGCCCGACTTCAGGCAATCCCGTTTTCGATCCCCGGCTCGGGACATTCATCGGCACCACCAGCCCGTGGGTCGACATCTTCAGTGTTGGGCTGCGTTATCACTTCGCCCCAGCGACGCTGCCAATCGTCCGAAAGGGTTGACCTCCACCCCCGCGATGTCGATGCAATCATGAACAGCGTCCACTAGCTGACGCCCTGCGCTCGACGAAGTCATTGAATAGAGTTTTGCTGCAGTGCATGAGTCCGGTTGTGTTGCTAACAGATGCATTCACCTGTCATCTCGATTACCGCACCCAGCTGCAGCGTACCGGGTTTGATGTCGAAATGATGCAAATTGCTGAGCGGCATCGCGAGCGGTCAGAGATCGGCAACAGAACTACCATGCTTGCCGTGACGATGCGCGATGGCGTTTCCTTAGGCGCGATCGTTCCGAGCCCGGTGCCATCCCGAAGCAACACGAGAACCTCCTAAAGGTATTCGCCGACCAGGCCGTGATCGCCATCGAGAACGCACGGCTGTCAACGAGCTGCGCGAACCGCTGGCTCGCCAGACGGACACGTCGGAGGTGCTGCAAGTCATCAGTTCTTCGCCGGGGGAGCTAGAGCCGCTATTCCAGACCATGCTTGAAAACGCCACGCGCATCTGCGAGGCGAAATTCGGCATTCTGTTTCTCTCGACTGGACACGGCTTCCACACGGCTGCAATGCACAACGCGCCGCCCGCGTTGGTGGAAGTACGGCAACGCGAACCATTGTTCCTGCCGCCCCCCCCACTGCACTTGACCAGATGGCGGCCAACAAATGCCCGACGCAAATTGCCGATATGATGTCAGATGCCTCGAACAACGGCACGGCCGCCTATGGCCGGCTCATCAACTCGGCACGGATCACTTGCGAATAGGCCCAGGTGAGCGCGGCCGCGAACACCCCGTCAAAAAGAGCAAGCCACAGAAACCTGCCGCGCAAGAAGAGGTATAGAAAAGCAGTCGCATACCGGCCCACGATGCCGACCATGTTGGGCCAGCGCGTGTAGATCGGGTCGAACCATCCAGCCGCATAGAGCGCCACGAGCAGGAGAAGCGTCACGCCCCAGATGCGCACGAGATCTTCACCAGAGGCCGGCACCAGGCCAAGGGATCGGCAGAACCATACGGGTGCTGCCAGAATCAGGATGCCGAGCGCGAATTGTAGGGCCAGATTGCATCCGAGAATGCTCCGATAGGTCGCGCGGCGACGGGCAGCTTCTACACGCGTGGATTCTACTCTGAAGGGACCACCCACACGCTCTGGGCACGGAGGTGGTAATTGCAGCGCCCGCTCCCAGACCGCACGGATCAATGCTGGGACCCAGGCAGCTGCTGGACATTGCGACCAGCTGCCACTCAGGAATACGATTTCGGGTCCGGCATCGTGCTGCTGCGCAGACTTGAGATCGAGCACCACAAGCGTGCCTGGCCGGATCTCATCGACTCCAACGCTCGCCTCTGCGCTGGCCTCGCGCAGCGCGCTTTCGGGCGCTTGCAAGCAGCGCGCAACAACCGAGTCGCCTGCCGCGGGGTCTGGCGCATTCGGATGAGCGAAGAGGTTGCGCATGATCTTAAAGCCGCGCACCAGGTTGTGGACCGCGATCCCGGTCGCATGCACGCCTGCGCGGTCGTGATGCACCATTTCAGCGAGCAGGTCCTGCGCGTGCGCGATCCGTCCAGTGATCCGCCAAAAGATAGCGGCCAGCGGGTTCATGCTATGCACGGCCTTATCGAGCAGCTGCGCGGCAGCCCAGCTCTGCTCTGTGGCGCGATAATCTTTCGCGAACAAGCGGCCGACAGTCTGCTGCACCGCATGCTCGAGGATGGGTGCGTCCTCGAGCCCGCGCACTACTCTGGCCAGGTCTGTCACGCTATCATCGTCGACGATTCTAGCCGCGGCGGCATCAAGCTGAACCTGCAGCTCCGCTTGCGTGCGGGCTCGCTCCTCGTCCCCGCGCGGAGCCACCGAGGGAAGCGGTACCCCTTTGACCGCCAGCACGCTGCGCACTTTGCGCGTCAAAATGCGGTTGAGCAGCGGCCCGCGTCCGGAGAAATTCCGGTCGAGCCGGTCGTCGTTCGCAAACGCCCGGATCCCTGAGGGATCAGCGGTTCGGATAAGGTCGACCAGGAAAGGAACGCGGAGAAGACGGCCCATCTCTCAGCTGCCAGCCCTGTCCCATGGAAAGAAAATGTTGCGCAGTTCGGCAAATCGCGGGCGCAGCGCCGGGCAGTGCCGCTCCATCACGGAGCGCAGAGTTTGCTCTTTCACCCATTCAAAGCCCGCAGGCGTGTAGACCGCGGGCGTGAAATCGGCAGAGAAGAAGCGGTCGCTCTTGAGCCTGCGCGAGGCCATGAGGATGAAGACTCGGAACGCCGTATCGGAGAAACCAAAGCCGGGCGGGCGCTTTTCAGCGAGCGAGCCGGCAAGAAGGTCGACCTTTTCAACAGAGCCATAAATGTCTTTGAGCTCGCGCCGCCATTCGGGATTATCGGTCAGCTCCTCGAACGTCTTCGGCACGCGCAAGCCGAAATGCCTGCGGAAGGCGCAGTAGCGTGGCACGCCGCGTTCGCGGTCGCGCAGCACATCGATAGTGGCGAGATCGGCAAAAATCGGTTCCTGCGGAGGCAGATTCTTCTTGTTGAGCTTACGCAGCGCGGACGGAAAATTATGCAGCACCAGCGCCCCTGCATGGCTGGTGGCGAGCGAGTAAACCACATCTTCAAACGGCACATGCTCGTAGAGATTGTGCACGTTTGCCGCCATCACGCCTGGAAAATCGCGCTCGGTCAGCTTGCCGTCATCGGTGTGTCGGCGGAATGAGAAATGGTCCGGGAGCAGCGAGTGCATGCGGTAAATGGAGATGAATTCCTCCGTCATTGCGTACGGCACGGCGTCGTGCTCGGTGCGCGAGCCGGGGACCCCCGACAGAATCTCTTCACCCCCGAGCTGCGCAAAGGCGCGATTGTAGTGCTCGCCCATGAGACCCCACCATTGGCCGCGCATGGCGAAGCGCCCGGCGGGCGAATTCATCAGTGCTGGCGTCCATTCGGTGGTATGGATTTTTGCGATCAACGCCGCATTTACCAGCCGCGCCTTCTGGAAAAGCCACTCGCCGTCGGCATCGCGGTAATCGAGGCGCAGTCGATCGACGATTGCATTGTGTTCGCGCGCAAACAGTGTGTGCAACACAGAAAGGCCGACCCACCAGTTGCCGTTCATGCCGGCAAGCTCGAGTTCGCCATGGCGGATGTGCTTTTCGAGCGGCAGGTGTCCGTCCGCCTGCAGATGCAGCTTGCCATCGGTACGCAAGGCCC
>CATPCO010000339.1 GCA_955652925.1 uncultured Xanthobacteraceae bacterium
CCAACTGCTGGGCCGCGGCTGCGGCGCATACTGTTTCAGCCATGCGTAAATTATCGATCAGCATCGAATTGTTGCGCGTGGGTGCCAGGGCGGAAACGAAGACTACGGCATCGCCGGAACGCAGCAGGCGCTGCAGTTTCGTCACGGCATCCGGCCCAAGCAGGTTCACGTCCTTGCGCGTGAGCGCAAGGTGCGGGATCTTTTCAGCGGTCAGACGGGTGAAGATCTCGCTCCAGACGAAGCCACAAACACACAAGACCACGACCCCGGGGAAAGCCTCGTTGCCGGTCGCCGTATGTTCAAGCATGGACGAGCTCCTTGGCATACTGCGGGGGAGCACCGAGGGTGAAATAGTCGAGGCCGGCTGCCACCACATCGTGCGCATCCAGCACGCGATAGGGATCGAGCACGGTGCGCCCCGCCATGGCGCGCGCGAGATCCGGCGGCTTGAGATCGTGGAAGGCAGGCCATGGAGTCATGATTGCGAGCGCGTCAGCGCCCTTGACGGCCGCAAGCGCGTTCGCTGCTCCTTCCGCACGCGGGTGGACGGCGGCCGAGGCGGGAACGACGGGGTCGTAGAGCTTGATCCGCCAAGGCGCGAGAGCCGATATCAGCGCCAGCGACGGTGAGTTCTTGGTGGAATGGGTGTTCTCCTTGTACGCGAGGCCGAGAATGCCGATGAGCGCATCGCGCTGGCGCGAGAGCACCTCAGTATGGAGCACCCGGAGCGCCCAATCGCGCCGGTGATGGCTGTTGGCAATGCAAGCTGCAATCACGCTCGCGTCGGAACCAGTCGCCGCAGCGAGCCGGGTAATGGTCGCAAGATCGCGCTCGAGGTTGCCGCCGGCGAGGCCTAATCCGGGGCTCAGATAGGCGTTGCGACCAATCCGGGCGTCAAGCTTGAGCGCGGGCATGATCTCGCTCCAATCCGCGCCGATGCGCTCTGACAGTTCCGCCAGCGTGTTGGCGACCGTCACCGAGGCCACGAGACAGCAGTTGATCGCGATTTTCGCAAGCTCCGCGCTCTCGTAGCGCATCGTCATGATGGGACATCCAAAGGCGCCAAGGAGGGTCGCGAACGGCTTCGGAAGCGCGTTGGCCGGATCCGCACACCCGACCATGTAGCGCTCCGGGCGGGTCGCCCGCTCGACGGCGCGGCCAAAGACCAAGGTCTCGACCTGATAGAACAGACGCTCCGGAGCAAGCGGCAAACGCCGCGTAAAGCCCGGCGGCACTTGGCACAACACAACCAGCAGCGCTTCCGACGCAAGCGCCGCGATTACGTTCATAATCAATGCCGAGATTGCTGAGAGTTCGCTCTCGCCCCGCACATCAGTCGGAACATCGGTCGAGATATAGACGAGATCGCAGGCAGCGAGATCGCCCGGTTGGCTGGTGAAAGTCATGTGCCCGGCAACGGCGCGGAAAAGCTCGCCGAGATCGGGCTCCACGACCGGCAGCCGCCCAGCGGCGATATCGCGCACGCGAGCGGCGTCGTCATCATAGCCGATCACTCGAAATCCTTTCGACGCGACCACAATCGAAGACACCAGTCCAAGATGAGTCAACCCGGCAAATCCGACGATGGGCGCGCTCATGGCCGTGCCGTGGCCACGGCAGCCTCGCCGAGCTGCCGCAACACTCGGTTGAGCCGGATATCGCAAGAGAGATCCGTGCAGTGACCACCTGCGCAGAGCGATTTGAAATGCGCGTATTCCAGCTCCCAAGTCGGGTCGTCCTGGGTGAGGGTGACGGTATCCTCGGGCGGGGATCCGCTTGGGAGAACGCGGCGGCGGAAGGTAAAGGACGTCGGTCCCCACTTGCACAGCGAGCGAATGTGCACGGAGCCGTTTTCGGCCAAGAGGTCGCACGTAAAATGATTGCGCCAATTGAGCAGCGTCATCTCGAATTCAAGCTGCGGGATCGTGCTGCCACAGGCAAGCACGACGTGATCCGGCGCGCGATTCTCGAAGCAGCGGCTGGATACGACCCGGATACTCTCGCCGATATCACCGAACCAGAATTGCGCGGTATCAAGCAGATGCGAGCCGAGATCCGGCAGAACACCTGCACCTTGGTCTCGCCATTGCGATTCACGTACGAGCCGGGCGGTGCCGTTACCGTAGAACATCCGGCAATGATAGAGCGCGCCCAATTTTCCTGAACCCACCGCCTCGCGCATGCGAACGAAATGCGGCTCGAAGCGGTGATTGTAGGCCACATAACAGACCACGCCTTTGGCTCTGGCAATGTCTTCAAGTTCGGCGATCGATTTCTCATCGGGCGCCCACAACGGCTTTTCCACCAGCACATGCTTGCCATTGCCCAGCAGATAGCCCAGCAGTTCCACCTTCGGCTCGTCCGGAATGCAGGCGAGCACCGCGTCATAGCTCAACAGCGGGACATCTTCGATGGCGCGATACTCGGCTTGCGGATTGACCGGATCGACCGCAGCGACGAAATCGGTGCCCGCCACGCGACGGCGCTTATGCCCCTGAACGCCGAGGCCCGCGACGACAACCCGCATCAATGGGGGCCCGATCCCCTATTCGAAGCGCGCCCGCTTCTCCACGCTGTCAATCCGCCCGCACAGATCGGACCGCCCGACCGGAATGTTGCCGTCGCATTCGCACTCCAACGCAGCCGCCATGGAGCCCAGGATCGAGGCGGCAACCTCGGATTGGTCGGTCATGAGCGCGAGCGTGGCATAAGCAAGAAGAGCGTCGCCGGCGCCAACGGCATCGACCACGTTCTGGGCGAAGCTGTCCACCACGAAGAATGAGCGCGGGTCATTCTCCTTTCCACGGCGGCAGGTCAGCACACCACGATCGCCAAGTTTGAGGATCACGGTTTTGCAGTCGGACTCCTCGTGGAGCTTTGCTGCGAGGGGTCGCACGCCTGTGTCCTGGTCTGCGAGCGAAAAACGCGCTTCGCGCTCGTTGGGCGTAATGAGGTCGAAGCCCTTGAATTCGAGGATATTGCCCCAGCGGCTGGCGACCTGACTGTCGGCGACGCGGAAGACACCGGATGGGATGGCGCCGGTCATCATCGGGATGGTGCGCCGGTTGAAGATGCCATGGCGAAAATCACTGAACACCACTGCTTCGGTCTGCATCTGTTCAATCTGTTTTGAGAATTGCTCCGTCTGCTTATCGGTGATGCTCCGATTGTCCAGGGTGTCGACCTTCAGCAGGCGGTAGTCGCCGCAGACGTAGGCGTTCTTGTGGGTGGTGGGCCGCGCCTTGTCGATGATGGGAAGGCACTTGACGCCGGAATCGGCCAACCCTTCGAGCACGAAGTCTTTCAGATCATCATCACCCAGCATGGTTGAAAACGTGACCTCGGCGCCGGCAGCGCGCAGATGCTTGGCGACGATGGCCGCCCCGCCGATAAAGTCGACCCGGTTGTCAAAGCGCACGCTTGGCGTCGGCGTCTTGGTCATGCCGCCGATCATCGTCGTATAGGTAAGGCTGTCGACGATGGTATCGCCAACCACGTGCACCCGCTTGCCTTCACAGTTTTCCGTGATCCGTCGCAGGCGGTCGAAGTCGAGTCCGTCGGCCTCCATCAGCAGCAGGAGCTTCTCCAGCGCGATATTGGGCGGCCCGCTTTCGATCAGGTGCGACGAGGAGTAGACGATGTCGCCCGGGGTGAACAGAAGTTCGCCGCCATAGGATTGCAGGACTTCGAGCTCGTGCTGGGTCTTGGGATTAATGCCGCCGTCGGCATACTCGTAACCCTTGGCAAAAAAGTCGGGCTGGATGCGCGCGATGTTGTCGATCGGCGTGGGATTGAGATCGATCAGCACAAAATCGACCATTTCGAGCGCCGCGAGATTGAGTGCGCGCAGCTCCTGGGGCACGAACGGACGATATTGCGCCTTGGTGATGTGCGCGTCGGCGGTAAGGCTCGCGACCAGGACATCAGCCTTTTCCTTGGCGTAGAGCAGATGGCGAATGTGGCCGGGGTGCACGAGGTCGAAGACGCCGTGACACATGATCACCTTTTTGGCGCGCGGGCGCGATCCGATCGCGGCACAGAGCTCATCAACGGTCTTAACCTTGCGCCGATAGTCCCCAGCAACTGTCTGCAGCATGTGTCTACTCCGCGCTCATGGCGTCGTACCAGGTTTTCGTCGCCAGCTTGATCGATTCCGGATCCCACAGCGGCGCGTCGCGCCAATTGTGGATCTCAGCCATCATCTGCGCCACGCCCTTCTCGAACGGCACGCGCGGCTTCCAGTTAAGATCGCGTGTGATTTTTGTGATATCGGCCCAGGTGACATCGGGCTCCCCCGGCCGTTTGGGTATATACACGATCGGCCCCCCGATCAACTCAACCAGCCGGTCAATGGGTTGCGGATCGCCCGCCCCGAGATTCCAGATCTCGCCCGTTTTCTCCGTTTCGGCGGCGAGACGAAAGGCTTCCGCGACGTCGGTCGCGTAGACGAAATCTCGGCGTTGGGTGCCGTCACCGACAACGGTGAACGGTTTTCCCGCAAGCTTCTGTTTGAAGAACACCCCAAATACCGCTCCATACGCACCGGTGGTGCGCACGCGGGTACCGTAGGCATTGAAGATGCGAATCGAGTTGACCGGCAGGCGGTAGACGCGATGCCAGTGGAAGGCCGCTTGTTCGCCCTGGTATTTGGAGAGAGCATAAGGATATTGCGGAGCAATGGGATGATCCTCGCGGGTAGGCGTTGCGGCAATACCGTAGCACGAGGATGAGGCCGCGTAGACGAACTTGGCAACACGCGCGTGGCGGGCTGCTTCGAGCACATGCACGGTCCCCTGGATGTTCGTGTCCATGTACTCGATGGGCCGCTCGATCGAAGGCACGATGTCACCGATCCCGGCGAAGTGGAGCACATAATTGGCGCCGCGGACGAGGCTCGTTTCGGGAACGATGTCGCGGATATCTGCTTCTTCGAACGACAAATCCGGATTTGTCTTATGAGGGGAAAGATTGGCTATCCGGCCGCCGCTGAGATTATCGACCACGCGCACGCGATAGCCGTGCGCGAGAAGGACATCCACCATGTGGCTGCCGATGAACCCGGCGCCACCGGTCACGACAGCGATCGGACGCGCGCCGTTCATTTCGCGCCGAGCTTCTTCATCGTACGCACGTTGTAGTACCAGTCGTTCTCGAAGCTGTCCGGCATCAGGTGGTTGCGGAAGGCACGCGTGAGATCGCGCACCGCCTCCTCAATCGAGCGCTTGGGCGCAAAACCGAGCACGCGCTTCACCTTGTCAGAATTCACGTGATAGGAGCGCATGTCGTTCGTCGGCGTCGTGGCGATCTTGATCTCGCCCTTCTCCGGCATCTCCTCCTCGACCACTTTCTTCACCACGTTGGCGATCTCGGCGATGGAGTGGTTCTGGAAGCCGATGTTGAAGGTCTCGCCGTGGATCATTTCCGCCGGCGCGGTGAGCATGAGATGATACGCGTCCACCATGTCTTCGACATGCAGATTGGGCCGCATTTGATTGCCGCCAAAAACCATGATCGTGCCCTTGTTCACGGCGTGGTTGGTAAGGATGTTGACGGAAAGATCGAGACGAGTGCGGGGACTGTATCCGCAGATGGTGGCGGGACGGATGACGACGCAAATGAAGTCGTCCGCTTTGTGCTGCCACAGGATCGGCTCACACATGCCCTTGAATTTGTTGTAGAGGGTGAGCGGCACCAGCGGGTGCTCCTCTGTAACATTGGGCGAATCGGACACGCCGTAGACCGAGCTCGACGAACAGTAGACAAAGCACTGCACCCCTGCTTTCTTGGCCGCGATCACGAGCGGCTCGAAGCAATCGTAGTTGATGGTCTCGGAGAGCTTTTCATCGAGCTCAAAGCTGGCATCATTGGAGATGCATGCCAGATGCAGCACCGCCTCCTGGCCCTCCAGCGCCTCGGCAACCGATTTGGTATCCCGGATGTCGCCTTTAATCACTCTGAGGTTCGGATCGTTCGGCAACCGGCAGCCAAAGAACAATTGGTCATAGACGGTAACTTTGTAACCTTCGGCCAGCAGCCGTGGCGTAAGCACATGGCCGACATAACCCGCGCCCCCCGTGATCAGCACATTCTGCATTCGATGTCGACCCTTTCACTTCCGCCGGCTTGGGATGCGGTCCCGATCCGAGGTCATCGACATCGATACCGCAAGGAGTCAGAGACGCATATCGGCATGAAATCCCCCGGCGGTTGATGCGGTGTGTGGCCACGCACCGATTGCAAGCCCGACTAAGCTATTGCGCCGCCCCCGCATTCATTCGAACAGAAGCGATCCGAGTTCCCCTTCTCCGAGATCTCTCCGAAACCCTTCTCTTGACGCGGGCGCGCGCCGGCGTCAAGCCGGACTCGCGGTGGGGGTGTCTCAGTTTGCTTGTAGCAAAGCGAGCAAAGCCGCCCGCCTCTGACGTAACATGCGTCAATCCCCCCAACGCGCTTTTGCAGCCCGTTTTGCAATTTCCTTCCCCTTCCGGGCTGATAGTCCTTGCGCGCGTGTCTTCCCACCCATACGCCCGAAGGCTACGGCGCAGCGTTTTTACCCTCTGATTCGGCAGTTGGGCCGTAATCCTCCGGTTCCTCGCCAGTGGCGATGCGCATGACTTTGACGGCACTGCCGATCACGTCGGCGGGGCGGCGCTCGCCTTTGGGGCCTCGGGGCATTGGCAACTCGCCATTTGCTTACCGGCAAGCATTACTGATTTTGTAGGCAATGCCAGAAGGCAGCAGGAAGGGACAATGGAACTCTCATATAACCACGACCCTCGATTCACCGAATGGGTGGTACGGAAAGGTCTACTGGAATCGCCGTTTGTGTTTATCGATGTTGGCGTCCAGGGCGGCATTCATCCCCGATGGCTTCATTTAGGACCGTCGCTGAGGGTTTATGGCTTCGATCCGCTCGAAGAAACGATTGGGCCACTCACG
>CATPCO010000340.1 GCA_955652925.1 uncultured Xanthobacteraceae bacterium
CCGGGCGCGGCCTGGAAGGCGGAACTCGTCTCGGCTGCCGGCGCCCACGTCGATCTCTTTGCCGAGGCTCCATGCGAAGACATTCGCGCCGTCGCAGCACAACCCCCGCGCGGTGTAATTGTGGTGCATGAACGCGCCTGGCAGACCGGCGACATGAGCGGCGCCGCCCTCGCCATTGGCGGTTTCTCGGACGATGAGGAGGCGAGCCGCTTCGCAGCCGCCGCGCGCGCCGCGCGCGTCCCGGTCAATGTGATCGATAAGCCCGCTTATTGCGATCTTTCCTTCGGCGCCATTGTCAACCGCTCTCCGCTGGTCATCGGGATTTGCACCGATGGGGCGGCGCCGGCGTTTGGCCAATCGATACGTGCCAAGCTCGAAGGCCTCATCTCCCGCGGATTTGCCGACTGGGCCGATGCGGCAAAGGAGTGGCGCGAAGCCGTGCAATCATCGGGATTGTCGTTCGCGTCGCGTCGCAGATTCTGGCAGCTGTTCGCAATGCGGGCGCTGGCTCGTCCCAACGCGGCGCCACAGCAAAGCGATTTCGACGCTGTTCTCGATCACGCGCGCGCAGAGTCGCCGTTGTCCGATCAAGGGCACGTGACGGTGGTGGGAGCTGGGCCCGGCGATGCCGAGCTTTTGACCTTGCGCGCCGTACGGGCACTTGCAACCGCGGACGTCATCCTGATCGATGATCAGGTCTCGCCGCAAGTGATGGAGTTCGCACGCCGCGAGGCAAAGAAGATGCTGATCCGGGCGAGCACATCTCAATCGAGCGAGATCAGCGCGTTGATGCTCATTTTCGCCCGCGCCGGCCGGCGCGTCGTGCGCCTCAAGCGCGGCGATCCTGCCAGTGCGGGTGGTGCGGAGGATGAGATCGCGGCTTGCCGGCAAGCCGGGATACCGATCGAAGTGGTTCCCGGAGTGAGCTCTGCTGCAACGCCCTCTCCCGCTTGCTCCGGATTGCCGGCAGCGCCATCAGAAGAGAGAGTGGGATGATGCCGTAGTGGAGAGCGCGGCTCAATCCGGGAGCTCGATCTTCACTTCTTCGGTCACCTTCTTCCAGTACGCTGCTTCGGCACGGTTGAAGGACTGTGCGTCCTCGAGCGAGGCGCTCGGGATGGCCTTGATCATTTGTCTCGCGAACGCGCTCTGCACGCTTTCGGACCGCAGCGCGTGGGTCGTGGTCCAAAAAACGGTCTCGAGAACATCGCGCGGAGTGGCTGAAGGCGCATACAAGGCCGACCACAAGCCTTTCGCATTGGGATAGCCGAGCTCGAGCAAGGTCGGTACATCCGGCAATTCCGGAACGCGCCGGTCTGACATGATCGCGAACGCGCGCACCTCACCGGCCTTGATGACGCCAAGCGCGCTTGCCGCGTTCACAAGCGCGACGTGAGCATTCCCCGTGAGGAGATCGTTCGTCATAGCGCCGCCGCCGCCCTTGTTGGGGAGATGGACGAGTTCGATGCCCGCCCATTTGGCGAATGCCTCGGTGTCGTAATGATTGTTGCTGCCGGTGCCGACGCTGGCGTAGCGCACCTCACCGGGATGCGCCTTGGCGTAGGCGATGAACTCGGCATAGGTCGTCGGCGGAAAGTCCCTGGTCGTGGCCGCGAGTACAAGCGGAATCTCGCTCAACGGAGTCACCAAGGTGACGTCCTTGTCGTAGTCGATCCTGTATTTCTTTTTGTAGATGATGGGCGCGAGCGCGTTCGTTCCGGAATTGCCGATCTGGAGCGTGTAGCCGTCGGGTCGCGCGCGTGCCATTTCCTCAATGGCGATGATGCCGAAGGCGCCGGGCTTGTTCTCGACCAGCACCGCCTGACCGAGAATGGGCCGCATGGCCTCGCCGACAATGCGAATGACGATGTCGGTCGCGCTGCCCGGCCCGAACGGCACGATCACCTTGATTGGCCTGCTGGGATATTTGTCCTGGGCTTGCGCCGGGCTGGCCGCAGTCAAGGCGGCAAGCGTCAACAGCAGCAGTCTCAATCGTGCCATCGGGTTTCTACCATTGCGTTCCTTCTGCGCCTTTGCCCCCGGTGGGATGATCCGAATTCAGGCAAATGCGCGGGCCGAGGTTGGATGAGCGGCCGGCCCAAGCATGGCGTGGGCCGTTTCGCCTAGAATTGCGTTCTGCTCCGCGGGCCCGATCGGCACAGCGCGAACTGCCAACACGGCGTCGGACATGCCCATGTCGAAGGGATAATCGCTCCCGAGGAGGACGCGGTCCGCCCCCGCGCTACCGACAAGAAATTCGAGAGCGTCCTTCGAATGCACGATGGTGTCGAAATAGAACCGCTTGAGCGAATCCGTCGGGGGCCGGGTGAGCTTCTTCTTGGGCTCGGCGCGCACGTGCCAGCCATGCACGAGGCGTCCCGCCTGATAGGGGACAAAGCCGCCGCCGTGGGCGAGGCAGAATTTCAGGGAAGGGTAGCGCTCCAAGACGCCGCTGAAGATGAGGCAGGCAGCGGCGATGGTCGTATCAAGCGGGTTGCCGATCAGATTCGTGAGATAATAGGAGGATAGCCGGTCCGCTCCCGCGACATTATTGGGATGCACAAGAATGAATGCATCGAGCTCGGCGGCCGTCGCCCACACCGGCTCGAACTCGGGATCATCGAGATTCCTGCCCGCGATGTTGGAGCCGATCTGAGCGCCCCGCATGCCAAGGATGGTCACGGCATGGCGGAGCTCCTCGGATGCCTGTTTCGGCGCCTGCATCGGAAGCGTGGCCATGGCAAGAAACCGGTCGGGTCTTGCCTTGGCGAGTCTGGCGAGCTCTTCGTTTTGAATGCGTGCGAACACGCTCGCCAGAGCAGACGGCTGCGCATAGACGAAGGTCTGGGGGGAAACCGAGAGCACCTGAACGTCGACCTTCGAGGCCGCCATGTCTTGGAGCCGCCGATCGAGGTCCCAGCCGCCGCGCGGAAAATTCCGGTAGATCGTGCCTGCAACATCAAGCGTTGCGAACTGATCGTCCATTTGTGAGAGCTTCGGCGCAATCTGCGGCGCCTCGCGCTGCAACAGCCTGATCGTCTCTTGTGTCAGAATATGCGCGTGAATATCGATGGTCTTTGCGGCCATGGTTCCTGCTCATCCCAATTGCAATGCGACGCCAAGATTAGCGCAAGACCGTAATGCATCCGGTGGCTCCAATCAAAGGCAAAGCATGCCAAGACCGCTTACCGCCCGAGCAGCACCATGGAGATGGACGGCACATAGGTGATGACCATCAGCGTTGCGAAATTGATCAGCAGAAAGGGCAGCACGCCGCGATAGATCGTGCCGAGCGGCGTCTCGAAGACCGCCTGGGACGCAAACAGATTGAGCCCGAAGGGCGGCGTGTACATTCCGATGCTCAGATTGACCGCCATGATGATCCCGAAATGAATTGGGCTCACTCCCACCGCCTCCACCAGCGGAAGGAGGAGTGGCGTGAGAATTAGGATCGCCGCCGGCGGCTCGAGGAAGCTGCCCATCAACAACAGCGCGACGTTGATGGAGAGGAGCAACCCCCAGGGCGGCAGCGCCATGGCGTTGATAGCGGCGACGACCTGCTGCGGGATGCCGCTGGTGGTGAGCAGCCAGGAGTAAAGCCCGGCGGCGGTGACGATCATGAGGATCTGCGAGATTAGGAACACCGAGCTCGTAATGATGCGCCAGAGCTCCCGCAGTCCCACCTCGCCGTGCACTACCATGGTGACGAACAGCGAATAGATGACCGCAACCCCGGCAGCCTCGGTCGGCGTGAAGATGCCGCCATAGATGCCGCCGAAAATGACGGCGACGGTGCCGATCGACCAGCCGGCTTCTTTGGTCGATTTCCACACCTCGATCCAGTGCGTGCCCGCGGTGAGCGGCACAGCCTTGACGCGGGCATAACCCATGACGAACATCGCATCGACAAAACCGATGAGCAGACTCGGCAGGATCCCGGCGGTGAACAGCGCCACCGCCGATTGCTGCGCCGAAAGCGAATAGAGGATCATCGCAATCGAGGGCGGGATGACGACCGCAATCGCGCCCGAAGATGCGATCAGCCCGACCGCGAAGCGATCGCTGTAGCCGTTTTCACGTAGCGACGGATAGATCATGCGCCCCACTGCCACGACGGTGCCGACCGCGGTATGCGCCATGGCGCCGAAGAGCTCGGACGCGACGACGGTGGTGACCGCGAGCGATCCCCGCACGCCGCCGATGAGCGAGATGACCCAGATCACCACCCGCCGCGCAATTCCGCCTTGCGCCATGATCTCGCCCGCGAGCACGAAGAACGGCACCGCCAGCAGCGGAAAATTGTCGAGGCTGCCGAAAATGTAGGTCTGGATGGCCTCGGTCGGGATGTCGGCGACGAACAGCACCACCACCAGACAGGTCACCAGCAGGACGAGGAAAATCGGCACGCCAAGGACGAGCAGCACCGTCGGCAGCACGAAATAGGCGAGGACGTTCACCATCGATGTCCCCGCCACAGCCGAGCTGTCCCTTCAATGCTCGTTTTCGGGTGTCGTCTGCCAGGCGCCCGTGAGCAAACGCAAGGCAACGAGCAGGCCCATGATGGAGAATCCGATCGGCACGAGCGCCTGCGGAATGACCAGCGGAAAATCAGCGGCCTGGCTGCGCTGGTCGAACGCCCCGAGATCCCTGATCACCGGGGCGGCAAAAAAGACAATCGCGGCCATGGTTGCGATAAAGAGGAGCTCGGAGAAGAGATCGAGTGCGGCGCGCACACGCTCGGGCAGCATGCGCACGACGACGTCCATGCGGATGTGCCGGCCGGACCAGGCGACGGCCCCGTTGCCAAGGAACACGCAGCCCACCATGAGGAACAGCATGGCCTCCTCCGCCCACGGGATGGAGGCGCTGAAGAAATAGCGGCCGATGACGTTTGCAAAATTGAGCCCAACGCTCGCGATCAGCGCGGCGGCGGCGAGCGTGCTGATCGTGGCCAGCAGCGCGCGCACGCCGAGGAGCACGTTGGCGATCATTTGTTGCGCTTTGCCGACTCGAACACGGTCATCACGGCTTTGTTCAAATCCGGTTTGGTTTTCGACAGATCGGCGCCGATGCTGACAACCCTCTCAATCAATTCGGACTGTTCCGCATCCGGCAGCTTGATCAGCTCACCACCCCTGCCGGCCCATATTTTGTACTGGTCCGAGAAAAATTCGCTCACAAACGGAACGATGTCGTGCGAGACCTTCTGAGCATCCTCGTGCACGATCTTTTGCAAATCCGGAGGTAACGATTCGAACCATTTCTTGCTCATTTCGATGATCGAGACCAGGAATGGCTGCTGGGTTTCGGTGACGTATTTTGCAGCATCCTGGAATTGCATAGTGGTATATACGGTGATGGAGGATAGCGACGCGTCGATCGCGCCTTGTTGGAGGCCCGGCAGCACATCCGCGAGCGTCATAGCCACCGGTGATGCGTCCATGCGCTTGATCATCTCGAGCTGGAACTGCGAAGCCAGCACGCGGATCTTCATGCCCTTGAACTCGGCCAGATGGCGGACAGGCTTGCGCACGATGATCGAGGATGGGCCAATAGGAATCAATCCGATCCCCATTAAAGCTTTGTTCGCGCCTAATCCGAGGATCATGTCGCGCACCGGGGGATCCTGAATCACCCGCACCATCTGCTCTTGACTCGTGAACAATCCGGGCGCGCTCAGGGCTTCATAGCGCTCGTCAACGCCGACCAGAAACTCCGGCGGCCCGATCCAGGCCTGGATCGAGCCGAACTGGACGCCCTCGATCTGGCGCGGAATCGCGCCGAGCTGGCTCGCCGGATAGATCTCGCCCTTGATGCGCCCGCCGGAATCCTTCTCGACCGCGGCGGCAAATCGCTTGAGCCATTCGTGCTGGGTATCGTTGACGGTCGCGGTCGAAAGCTTCATGACATAGGTCTTGCCGCCTTGCGCGTGCGCGCGCGGCGCCAATGCCGGGAGCGCAGCCGTGCCGATGAGCACCGCGCACATGGCCCAAAGCAGGGTGCTTCGTCTCGTCTGCATCTGTCCTCCCGTGTGGTGATGAGTGCTGATGTGCACTCAATTATTTTTCGTGGTGCGTTGCAGAAACTTTACCAGCCGCTCGCGCTCCTCGGCCGACCCGATGCGCTGCTCCGGCATCTTGGTCCCGGGAGTGTAGGCCGCGGGGCCAATCTCGAACAGCTTCGAAAGCGTCGCAGGCGTCCACACGATGTCAAGCTTCTTGAGGGCGGGCGAGAAATTGTAGCCGGGCAGGGTGGCGATCCGCCGGCCAAAAATTCCCGCAAGCGTCGGGCCCGCGCGGATCCCTTCGTCGGCGCGCAAACTGTGGCAGGCGACGCAGGCGCGAAAGACCTGCGCCCCCGGATCGCCCGCGTAAGCCGCGAGCGGATCCTCGGGCGCGCCCGCAGCCACGGCGTCGATCGGCTCGCCGCTCAACACGTCCCAGCGCCGGATCACGCGGTCGGTACCCCCGGTAAGCAGCGTGCGACTGTCGGGAAGGAACGCGAGCGACCACACCGGCAGGCCCGGTCCGACCAGGGTGCGAAGGAGCTTGCGCGGAGCGCGCTCGATGATGGCGACAGATCCGCGAATTCCAGCAGCGGCGATGAGGTTTCCCTCGCGTGAGAGCGCAAGCGCAATGACGGGCGCCTCCAGCGCCGGGATCTCGCTCTCGCGTTCGCCCGCACTCGAGAGCAGGTAGACCTTCCCGTCCCCGCCGGCAGTCGCGATCTCGCCGTCGGGTGCGATCGCAACGGCGTTGAGCGGCGTTGGTAATGTCGTCACGACAGGCGCGCCGCCCCCGGCGAGCGGCGTGATGCGCACAGTAGCGTCATAGCCTGCGGTGACGAGCGCCGCGCCATCGGGCGTGAACGCCACCGCGTTGACGTTTTGGGTGTGACCCTCGAAGACGCGCGGCTCGCCGCGGCCAGTCAGCGGCCAGATGCGGGCGGTTCGATCCCACGAGGCCGACGCGAGCAAGCTTGCGTCCGGCGATTGCGCAAGCGCGACGACGGGGGCGGTATGACCCTCGAACACGCTTGCCGGCTCGGCTTGCCCTTTCTTCCAGATCGCGATGCGACCATCCTCGCCGCTCGAGGCGATGCCGCCGTCGTTGAGAAGGAGAACGGCATTGACCGCGCTGTCATGAAAACGCAGCACCTGCTCGGCCGCGTTTCTTGCGAGCGACCAGCGAATGATCGAGGTGTCGAAACTGCCGGAGATCGCCTCGCTGCCGTCGGGCGAAACGGCGAGCGCCCGCACCGGTCCGCCATGGCCGCGCAGCTGCGCGCGGGCGGTGTCGGGCATGAGAGTGGAACACAAGACGAGGACGGCTGTCAGTCCAATGACCGCGACCCGGCATATGAAGTGGAACGCCAGCGCGTGTGCGTCGCGTGCCGAGCCCGGCATCGGTCACCCCTCGGCGAGGTGCATGCCGAGGGCGCGGATTTTCTCGC
>CATPCO010000341.1 GCA_955652925.1 uncultured Xanthobacteraceae bacterium
CGCCGGGGACGGGCGTGATGGCGCCTGCGACTTTGCACGCCTCGGCAAAAGCGACGTCACCGACAATCCTTGCTTTGCCGTTCGCGTCCGTCACCCGATTGATGCCGACATCGATCACCGTGGCGCCCGGCTTGATCCAATCGCGACGGACCATCTCGGCGCGGCCCACGGCCGCAAAAACAAGGTCGGCGCGCCGCGCGATGACGGGCAGATCGCGCGTCCTCGAATGCGCAACCGTCACGGTTGCGTTCTGCGCGAGCAGGAGCTGCGCCAGCGGCTTGCCGACGATGTTCGAACGCCCGATGACGAGAGCTTCGAGTCCTTCCAGTGACGGATGCACCGTTCTGGCGATATGCACGCAGCCGAGCGGTGTGCAAGGCGCAAGCGCCGGCAGGCCGGCCGAGAGCCGGCCGGCGTTGACCGGGTGAAAGCCGTCGACGTCCTTGCCCGGATCGATCGCAGCGATCACCTTCTGCGGATCGATCTGAGGCGGAAGCGGGAGCTGCACCAGGATCCCGTGCACGTTGGCATCGGCGTTGAGCCGCGCGACCAGGCTCAGCAGCTCGGATTCGGTTGTGGCCGCGCCCAGCCGGTGGTCGAAAGAACGCATGCCGCTGCCGGCCGTCATCTTCACCTTGCTTGCGACGTAGCTCACGCTTGCGGCATTGTTGCCGACGAGGACGACCGCGAGCCCCGGCACGATCCCACGGTCGCGCACCAGGCGATGCACCGCGTCGGCTACTCTGCCGCGCAAATCCGCCGCAATGGCCTGGCCGTCGATGACGTTCGCCGTCATTGGCTCTGATTGCCGCCTGCGCAGGTTCGCTCGAGTGCCGCACAGAGGGCGGCAGGCGCGCCGGCGATCTTCAGGCGTTTGACGCGCGCGCCCAAGCCGGCAACGAGACTGACGTCGCGTTTTGCAACCCCTGTTGCCTTGGCGATGAGCGCGACAAGAGCCGCGTTTGCCTCTCCCTGCGTGGGGGCAGCGCGCACGCGCACCTTCAGAGCGCTGCGTCTGTCCGCCAACGGCTCGATGCCCTCGATGGCGTCGCGGGCTGCCCTGGGCGTGAGGCGGACCGTAAGGACCACTCCGTCCGGCGCCGCTCCCCAGGGTCTCTCAGCCATCGCGATCAGGGCACATTCGGAAGAATATAAAGCGCGATGCAGTAGCGCAGGAAAATGATGATGAAGATCACGATGATCGGGGAAATATCGATGCCGCCGAGATCGGGCAGGATCCTGCGTATCGGCCGCAGCGCAGGCTCGGTGATTCGGAAAAGCATCTCGCTCACCATTCGCACCGCCGGACTTCGGATATTGAGCACATTAAAGGCGATCAGCCAGGAAAGCACCGCCGCGGCGATCAGGATCCAGATGTAGAGCTGGAGGGCAAGATCAATGACGAGAAAGAGAGCGTACATGAGTTATTCGCGCGTGAGATCGGATGGCAACTTTTAGCTGGCCGCAGTGCCGCAAACAAGCGTGCCCGCGCGAGAATTTGCGCGCTGGCGAAATGCTCATCCTTGACTCGCTTCCCTTGGCACCCTAAATGGCGCTGCACTCGCAAGCACCGTCTTCGGATTGCTCGGGGCGGCTGCTTAAGGCGGGGCCGTAGCTCAGTTGGGAGAGCGCCTCGTTCGCAATGAGGAGGTCAGGGGTTCGACCCCCCTCGGCTCCACCAGCACACAACCCCGACAGAATGGGCATCTTCTGCGCTTTCGGGGCAGCGCTGCCGGACGAGTTTTGAGGCAACTCGTCCTCCAACTCGTCCTCTTCGGCTAAACAGGCAGCCGGTTTGGCAGCGGAATAACTCTGCTGCTTACCTTTGCTCAGAAGCCCCATTCTAGCCCGGAGCACCCGAGTATAGATGCCGCGCCTGAAACCGGCGCGCACGTCACCGTGAGGTTTCATGGTGCGATCTCGATCACAACTCGTATTCGAGAAGCCCTTGCACGAGTGTCCCGATGGCGGATTGAACAGCCCTCGATCAGTGGTGTTCGCCCCCCACAACTTTCATACCACGCCGAGTAACTCGCGGCGTATATCAGTTCGGTGCTTCTGGGAATCGTGCAACACACCATCGACGATCTATTCCGCCGATTCGTGGCGCCAGTCGGACTCGCCTCAAGAATGGTGGAGTCCAGTCGCAGCAGTTCTGCGGGCTGCGAGACAGCCCGACCCTAATCACACGGCCTCGCGGATGTCTGCTGAGTGAGGAGCAGCAGCCGTTGATGTTGCGGCGCGGTAATCTCGGATTTTGACCCCGAGCGGACCTCGAACCGCCTTCGAGGGCGCGGGCGCGTAGGCGGAGTTGAGCCGCGAACGCGGCGATTTTCTCGGCGCAACGAGGGCGAAACCCATCATGCGGATCGGTGGGTTTCGCCCACGCTCAACCCACGGGCTGAGTGCCGACTACTGATTACCGACACCTGATTCCGGATAGCGCCACGCGGTGACGCCCGCATTCGCGGCCTCGTCGATCGTCCACTGCGGCAGCGACAGGCCCGGCGCGACGTCGGTGAAGACCATGCGCACGCGCGTACCGATGCCGACGCGGCGCACCTGATCGGGCAGCGCCAACACGCCGTCTTGCGTCACCAGATTGCCCACGACGCGGAGCGCCTCTTCCGCAGTGGGCTTGCCCTTCTGCGTGTCGAGGTCGACCAGCAGGATCAGGTACGGCGTGTGCCCGCGGAACGCCGGCTGGATCGCGTGATGCACCTCCGTATAGGAGTGCACGCTGCCCCGGCCTTCGACCGGCACCCAGCGCGAGGACAGTTCCGCGCACCACGGGCAGGCGGTGGTCGGCGGATAGCGCACGAGGCCGCAGGCTGCGCATTGCTGCAGATGAAACGCGTGCGCCGCGCAGTGACGAAAGTACTCGATGTTCTCGACGTCGAGCTCGTTCACGTCGAGCGGCATGCCGAGATAGGTCGCGTTGAGTCCCATGATAAATTCCCCGCCCCTCAGCCGCGCCGCATGACCATGGCGGAGCCGGTGCCCGGCATCGCCCAGCCGAGATTGGCCGTCACCTCGACATTGCGCACCTGGCGGCAGCCGCCCTCGCGATAGTCGTAAGTGTGCCGCCGCTTGCCGTCCGGGCCGATCGGACAGGAATCATCGGCGTCGTGGCGCAGCTGCCGCACGTTCTCGATCACCATGTTGATGCCGTGCGTGTAGCCTTCGCATAGATGGCCGCCGCTCGTGTTGTTGGGGCGCCGCCCGCCGAGCCGGATCGTGCCGTCGCTGACATAATCGCCGCCCTCGCCCTTCTTGCAGAAGCCGTAGTCCTCGAGCTGCAGCATGGTGGTGAATGTGAAGGCATCGTAGGAGCCGGTCACGTCGATGTCCTGCGGCCCCACGCCCGAATTGGCCCACAGGATCTCGCGCGCATAGCGGCCCGCCACCGTCGAGATCGGACCGTGCTGATAGTGCATGTCGAGCCGCGGCTTGTTGCACCGTCCGACCACGCCGCGGATCAGCACCAGCGGATGGCGGCAGTTGCGCGCGCGCTCCGCGCTCGTGACGATGATGGCATTGCCGTTGTCGGTCTCGACGCAGCAGTCGAGCAGGTGCAGCGGCTTGCAGATAATGCGGCTCGCCAGCACGTCCGCCACGGTGACGCGGTTCTTGTAGTAGGCCTTGGGATTGTTGGAAGCATGCTCGCTGTGGGCGGTGCGCACGGCTGCGACCTGCTCGGGCCGCGTGCCGTAGTCGTGCATGTGGCGCATGAAGGTCGGGCTGAACATCTGGCCGGCGCTCTGCCAGCCGTAGGCGCGGCTGTGCAGCATGTCGCCCGACACCGGCTGAGCGGCGCGCACGCCGGTGCCGCCAATACGCACCTGCGAGAAGCCGTTCATGGCGCGGAAGATCGCGACCGTCCTGCACATGCCGGCCTCAATCAGGCCCATCGCCATGCCGATCAGCGCTTCGGTCGAGGAGCCGCCGCCGAACACGTCCATGTAGAAGTTGAGGCGGATGCCGAGATCGCCGGCGATGAACGGCGAGAAGGTCGAGTCGCCGGACTGATAGGACAGCATGCCGTCGATGTCGGCGGGCTTGAGGCCTGCGTCGCTGATGGCGTTGCGCACCGCCTGCGTGGCGAGCGCGCGCGTTGTCCGGCCAGAGCCACGCGCATAGGCGGTCTCGCCGACGCCGACGGTCGCGTACTTGTCGCGCAGATATTTTGGGCTAGTGGTGTCGATATCGCTCGGCAGCGGCACCGCGATCCTCCCCTGTTTCGCCTTGCGGGTTCCGCTACACTAAAGGGGATGCCAAGTCCCGCGCCATAGCCGGACGGCCATTCGAGTGAGTAAGAGCCTGTACATCGGTCTAAATTTCGAAGCCGCAGGCCCCAGTACCCCGGTCATAGACTTGGCGGGCCGGACGCTCGGTCGGTGATCCCTGTTCTGATCGACGCCCGCTTTCAGGAGTTTTCACACGACCAAGACCCAAAGCAAAATCTCGCCGAAGCCTATTAGCGGTTTCTCGCTTCGATCATGAGAACATCGAGCATGAAAGAGCCATCGTCTTCGATCGCGAAGTGCGCCTCGACCTCCGCGGAAGCCGCCGCCTGCAAAGTGCGAATTGCGCGTGCATTCTGCTCGGATGTGCCCATGCGAGCAGTCCACGTCGGGAAGTCCATTCGCAGTTTCCATGTTTGACACCCGACAGGCGCAAAACCCGATCGCGCCAGGGCGGCAATCCATTCCGACATCGTGTAATCACGGACGTGCGAAGTGTCCCGGAGCAATTCGACGGCCTGAAGATGCGTGTCGAATAGGGCGGGCCCCGGCGAATAGGCGTCGATGAAGACAGCCGTCGAGCCGCGCTTCAGAACCCGACTGGCTTCGTGAAGGCCGCCGTCGAAATCGCGCCAGTGATGCGCCGAGTAGCGGCATGCGAGAAAATCGAAACTGCCGTCTTCGAAGGGTAGATTTTCCGCAGGTGCTGCCACTGTTTCGATGTTGCCAAGCCCCCGCTCGCTTGCGGTTCTGGCGACGGCAGCAATCATTTCGTTCGACAAGTCGACGGCCACGACCCCCTTCGCCTGGCCCGCCATCAGATAGGAAACGTGGCCGCCACCCGTGCCAAGATCGAGTGCGCGAGTCGGAGCAGAATTTCGAACAATGGAATCAAGCGCATCGAGATCTGCACCCTGAGAATGGACCGTGCTGTCGACATACGCTTTTGCACGAGAGCCAAATTGGGCTTCGACCGCTTTCTCATGTGTTCTGACCATCATGCGCTCCTTCACTGAAGTAAGGGTGGCGTGTACACGGCCTCTCCGAGTGTGCATGAGCTCGTGGCCACCTTCAAAAGAAGGCGCCATGACGAGCAGATAGGTCCTTTGGTCAGATAGAGGTGAACGGTGGCCTCATCTCATACGGATTTGATCCATCGAACCTTACCAGCGCGCTGCCGGATATGTCGATTCGCATCCTGAGAGGCGAGAAGGCTGCCGACCTTCCGGTGCAGGCACCGACCAAGTTTGAGCTGGTCATCAACCTCAAGACCGCGAAGGCGCTCGGCCTTGCCG
>CATPCO010000342.1 GCA_955652925.1 uncultured Xanthobacteraceae bacterium
GACCTATACGTGGGTTTAGACCGAAAGCCGCTGCCTAAGGCGGCGCCTTGGGCAGGCACTGCCGGCCAGTAATCAACCGTCCGGCGCGCCGATGCTACTTGCGCCCGTTGAGCGCCTGATCGAGCGATTCGATCAGGGTTTGAACGTCAACAGGCTTGTCAAGGAAGGAAACGGCGCCCGCCTTGATGGCTTGCGCGCGAACGGTCTCGTTAGAAAATGCGGTGATGAAGATAATGGGCGTGTCACAACCTCGATCGCAAAGGATGCTCTGCAGGTCGATGCCGCTCATGCCCGGCATTTGAACGTCGGCGATCAAGCAGGACGCCTTGGTCGCGCATGGGGATCGCAAGAACTCCTCGGCGTCTGAAAAGCTGCAAGCAGCAAATCCGAGCGACCGAACGAGGCTCTGGGTTGCCGCCCGAACGGATGCATCATCTTCAACAATCGCAATCATCGTCGTCACTTTCAGGTAAAACGAGTGGAAGAGAGCGCGATTTGGTTGCACACACTTCCCTCCACCTAAATTGGTGCGCAAACCATCTCCGGGAATCATACTAAGGTTTGCATCCGGTTATGATTTCGGCACGTCAACTCCAGCGCTTTTGCGGAAGAGACTCGCCAAAGCCACGCAATCCATTGCAGGCAGCGTGCGCCCGGGTGAGACGAGCCCGCTGCCGTCCGGGCTCACCCGTGCTTCGAGTGATACCCGTACTTCTAAAACCCCAACCAAAGTATGAGGGAAGCAAAACCGGAGTAGGTCTCGCGAAAACCACTGAGTGAGCTGCATCAACCTCTGTACGATTGTGGGTTTGGCGGTTGAGTGGCCAGATCGCGGTGGTGGGCAGGGGCTCCATGGACCCGAGAGAAAGGGTGCAACGTCATGCTGACCTATTCGCCGGTTACGAATGTTGCTCGACGCATCAACTTCTCCGAGCCTGCGTCCACCGACGCCAGGGATGCGCGCCCTCGGCAAAGGGCCGTCTTGTTGCGGATCGACAGCCGATTGCAGGAGCGCGCGGACCAGAACAACGGCCGAGCCCGATGGCTGCCCGCGGACTATGCCGGCGACGTGGAGAACCATACCTTGCAGGTGCTCCCGGCTGACGTGGTCAATCGCCGGACCAAGACGTGGGATGGCATCAGGATGGAGATCATCCAGTCTCTTACCCACGACGCGGTTGAATTCCGGTTTCGTGCGCCGTGTCACTTGCTGCTCGTTTATGAGGAAGGGGTTCGCGAGGAAGGCGAGACGCAAGTCGGTGATCTACCCCGTTCGAGCTTACGAACGCTCAGGCACAAGCTCACTTTCGTGCCTGCCGGTCATGAGTATCGGGAGGGCAATCGGCCCCGCATCCGTAATCGCATCATCTGCTTCTATTTCGATCCAGCAAAGATGCCGATCCAATCCGAGGCGGGTCCAGCGGCAGCGAGGCTGTCAGCCCGCCTGCTGTACGAAAACAACGTGCTATGGGACACGGCAGTCAAGCTGGCTGCCGCCGTCGAGGATGGCTCCGAGAACGAGCGTTATTGTGAAGCGCTTGCTGTCGTGATCGCGCATGAGCTGCTTCGCAGCCAGGGAATGGTTCGGCGCCGCAGTCCACCAGTACGCGGGGGACTGGCAGTCTGGCAGCAGCGGCTCGTTGCCTCGTATATCGAGGAACATCTCGCTGAGACGGTACCTCTCGCGACCTTGGCGAAGCTTGTAAATCTGAGTTCCTACTATTTCTGCCGCGCATTCAAGCAATCCTTCGGCGTTCCGCCGCATCGATATCACATCAATCGCCGCATCGAACACGCCAGGACACTGCTGTCCGATAGGGCACGATCGGTGACCGAAATAGCGCTTACCCTCGGCTTCAGTGAAACAAGCTCATTTACGGCGGCGTTCCGGCAAGCAGCCGGCACCGCTCCAACCGAGTATCGCCGCACGCTGGGATGAAGCCGCGGGCGCAGAACAGGAGTTCACGAACATGCAACATGCAGGTCTGGTTTCTGGGGGCACCGTTCGTTATCTGGAGGAAATTCGCCGCTTTCCGATGCTGGAAGCACAAGAGGAGTGGAGCCTGGCGAAACGGTGGCGCGAGCAGAGGGACGGGAATGCCGCTGACAAGCTTGTCACCAGCCATTTGCGCCTCGCCGCCAAGATCGCGATGGGCTATCGCGGCTACGGACTGCCGGTCGCGGAAATGATTTCCGAGGGAAATATCGGCCTCATGCAGGCGGCGAAACGCTTTGATCCGGAGAAGGGAACCCGGTTCGCCACGTATGCCATGTGGTGGATCAAGGCGGCGATCCAGGAATACATTCTGCGGTCGTGGTCGCTCGTCAAAATGGGCACGACCGCCAACCAGAAGAAGCTGTTTTTCAATCTGCGCAAGGCCAAGAGCCGCATCTCGGCGCTGGAGGAGGGAGATCTGCATCCCGATCAGGCCAGACTCATCGCCGAGCGCTTGGGTGTGACCGAACAGGACGTGGTCGAGATGAACCGCAGGCTCGGCGGCGACGTCTCATTGAACGCGCAAGTTCGAGAAGACGGCGACTCCGGCGAGTGGCAGGACTTTATGGTCGACGGGGATTCTGATCAGGAGTCACAGCTCGCCGAGAGCGAGGAGGCCGACCGGCGCAGGAAGGCGCTGAATAAAGGGCTCGATGTCCTCAACGACCGCGAGCGACGCATCTTCAAGGCACGCCGACTCGGTGATGAGCCAATCACTCTCGAGCAGTTGGCTGCCGAATTCCGCATTTCCCGGGAACGTGTACGGCAGATCGAAGCGCACGCTTTTCAGAAAGTGCAGAAGGCCGTGAAAGTCGCTATCACGCACACGCAGGCTCCCGTCGCACTCCACTAGCTAAGTTGCTGCGCACGCCGGCTCCAAAGCCGGCAGCTACGACCTGCTATCCCCGCCTGGCTCCCCCCGATCCAGCGCAGATTGGATGCAATCAAGCAGATCGTCTTCTCTGAACGGCTTGATGAGGTAGCCACGCGCTCCCGCGGCGAGCGCACGCGCCCGAACGCTCTCGTTCGGATAGGCGGTGATCAGAATCGTCGGAATCCGCTTGGGCAGCGCCGACACGTGTCGGTGCAGGTCGAGTCCGCTCATTCCGGGCATATTGATGTCGGTAACCAGACAGACCGTGCGGCCGAGATGAGGCGATGCCAGGAACTCCTCACCGCATGAAAACGCCTCGGCCGCAAGCCCCATCGACCGGATGAGAGCTTTGGTAGCCTCGCGCACCGCTTCGTCATCGTCGACGATCGCAACAAGAGGTTGTTTGTTCTGCATGCCAGTTCGGCGTTCGCGACCGCTGTCCTTGGAGCGCCTCCAGTGCTGTCGCGCGCTCGGCTTCCTTACAGTAAAGAGAAATGAGGCCTTCTGCGACTATACTATGGTGTAGTAAATTCGTGCTCGCTTCGCACCGCAGCATGCTATGATCGAGCCGCTGATCCACGGTTTGGAAGACAAGTGCCGGATAAAAAAATAACAGAGCAGCCATCGACGGTCATCGTCATTGATGACGATCCGGCCGTCCGGCAGTCGCTTGGTAGCCTGCTTCGATCCGTCGGGTTTGAGGTCAACCTGTTCGGCTCGGTGGACGAATTCTTCAAGGCCGGCCGGCCGGCCGGCCCGACCTGCCTGGTGCTCGACGTCCGGCTGCCCGGACAGAGCGGGCTCGACTTCCAGCGTGAGATCGCGGCGGCAAAGAGTGAACTGCCTATCATCTTCATCACCGGGCATGGCGACATTCCGATGTCGGTACAGGCGATGAAGGGCGGTGCGGTCGAGTTCCTGACAAAACCATTCCGCGATCAGGATCTGCTTGACGCCATCCAGCTCGGTCTTGCACGGGATCGTGCATGGCTTGAGAATCAAAAAAGCGTCGCAGAGCTGCGCGCGCGTTTCGACATTCTGACGCCGCGTGAGCGGGAGGTCATGGCTTTGGTCGTAACCGGGCGCCTAAACAAGCAGGTCGCCGCAGACCTCGGCGTCAGCGAGATCACCGTCAAGGTTCACCGCGGCCAGGTGATGCGGAAGATGCGCGCTACATCATTGCCTGACTTGGCGCGAATGGCTGACAAGTTGCAGCTCACACCAGACAAAGCCCACAGCAGCTAGCGCCACTCTCGCGCCGCGGCCACCCTGCCAGTCCGCTCAGGCAAGAGCTCGCTGGTCTTGGCAATTCCCAGCAAGCATTCGCGCGTCATCGCCAATACTTAGTCTAAAACGTGACTTTCGAGGAATGAAGCATCATGAAAAACGCGCGCTTTGATTGTCAGGGCCCCTTATCCAACTGGTCCAACTTCGACGGTGGTTCAAGCCGTCGAGATCTGGTTCTGGCTTCGCTCTTTTCTCTTTTGCCCACGGTAGCGCTGAGCCAATCGGCGCTAGCCAGCAAGCTCAATCCGTCGGAGACCCAAATTACGTTACCAGCAGACATCGAATGGGGCGCTTGGACCGCTCTCCACCACACACTGGCGAAATGGCGCCTCTTTATGGTGGTCTGGACCAGCCCGGACCTTATCTCGTGCTGATGAAGTGGAACCCTGGATATTTCAGCGCACCGCATTCGTACGCCACCGACAGGCTCTCCCTCGTCCTCTCCGGCACCTGGTGGGTCAACAGCGGAGCCGACTTCGATCCTGACAACGCGGTTCCGGTGCCGGCCGGAGGATTTGTGCGGCGCGTTGCACGCACACAGCATTATGACGGGGTGAAGAGCGATGCCCGCGAACCCGCCGTTATCGCTCTTTTTGGAATTGCCCCGGTTGGCCTCGAGCTCGTGGACTCAAGCAAGCCGGCCTGGCGCAAGGTTTGACACGCGCCGTCGATCTCGGGTTCATCCTGAGATCAACGGCGAACCTGGAACCCAGGTAATCGCGGCTTTTGCAATTTGCGGCAGTGATTACTGCCGGCTCCTTCGCTACGCGCGGCCCAGGGAATCCGCAACATATGACTCGGAGCTTTGCTAGGCCGACTTTGCTCAGGCATGGTCACTTCAAGGTTTTTAAATAGGCGATCACGTTCTGGCGGTCTGCCGCATTCGGAACGTTGATGAACATCTTGGTTCCGTGCACATCGCCGGCGGGATTGCTCAGGAACTGATCGAGGGTATTTTCATCCCAGGTGATGTTCGCTGACTTCAGCGCAGCCGAGTAGCTGTAGCCGGGCTCGGAGCCGCTGTTGCGGCCGAATACGTCTGCAAGCGATGGGCCAACGAGGTTTTGGCCGGGGGTTGCCGAGTGGCAGGGTGCGCAGCGCGCGAAGACCTGCTGTCCCGCCGCCACGTCTCCCTCTGCGCTCGCTGTCCACGAAGTAAGGAAGAGCGCGGACGTCGCGACGCAAATCCCAAGTGGTGCCACGATTGCGTAAGTTCCGTTTCGCATGCTCTGAACCTCCAACGGTCCTGGTTGTCTTTTTTTCTATCCCTCCGACTACGCCGCGCTATTCCGCGCCGGCGGTGCCATGAATTCCGGACCGATCGGCTCAGTGATCGTTTCGCGCAGGATGCGATCGATTTCCGCCATGACATTCTTAGCGATGTGCCAGCCGCTCACCTCGTCAACGGCGAAAAGTTGGGCGGGGTGGCGCGCGCCCCACAGCGCGGTCGTGACCCCTTGGTCGAGCGTCCATCGAATCGCGAGATGAATAACGCGCTTACCAAATCGTTGCTGTGCGATGCGGTCGAGCCGTTCGACGGCCGCCAGATATTGTCCGAAGCGGGGCTGCTGGAATTTCGGATCCGTGCGGCGGAGATCGTCACCCGCGAACTTGCTCTCGGGCCGCATTCGGCCGGAGAGCAGGCCGCGGCACAGCGCGCCATATCCGAAAGTCGCGATGCTGTGCTTGCGGCAATAGGCCAGGACGTCGGACTCGATACCGCGCTCAAACAAATTAAACGGCGGCTGCAGCACGTGCAGCGGCGCAACTCGCCGAAACCGGTCCATTTGCCGCACCGAGAAGTTGCTGACCCCGATCGCGCGGATCTTGCCCTGCTCAAAGAGGATGCGCATCGCATCGGCGGTTTCCTCGATGCCGACCAGCGGGTCCGGCCAGTGGACCTGGTAAATGTCGATGTGATCCGTTCGAAGCCGCCGCAGGGATTCCTCGACCTCCTGAAGGATTCGTGCGCGGCCGGCATTGCGGAATACCTTTCCTCCCTCCCATTGCAATCCGGCCTTCGTGGCAATGAGCACGCGCGAGCGCAGATCGCCCTCGGCAAGCGCCTTGCCGATGATTTCTTCGGACCGGCCGAATCCATAGACCGGCGCGGTATCAACTACATTGATCCCATGCTCGATCGCAGCGCGGATGGTTGCGATGGATTCCGCTTCGTCGGTTCCGCCCCACATCCAGCCCCCGATCGCCCAGGTTCCAAGCGTGACACGGGATATCTGGAGCGATGTTCCGGGAATGACGACATGTTCCATACTGGTTTTCGGCTTCTCGACTTGATCAGGCATCACATTGCTCCTTCACCGATTCTCAGAACCTGTGCTCTCTCCGCGAATTCGAACCGCGCTGCTTCTCATGCGGTTTTGAGCTGCGCGGGATCGATGGGGAGCGCGCGGATCCTCTTTCCAGTCGCAGCAAAGATTGCGTTGCAGATCGCCGGCGCGATCGGCGGCACGCCGGGTTCACCAACTCCGCCCGGAGGCGCGCTGCTCTCGACCATATAGACGTGAGTCTCCGGCGTGATGTCGGTGCGCGCGACGAGATAATCGCCGAAGTTACTCTGCTCGATTCGTCCCTGCTTGATGCTGATATTGCTGTAAAGTGCGTTGCTGATGCCCATGATCACCGCGCCTTCGAACTGGGCGCGCACGCGATCCGGATTGACCACAATGCCGCAATCAAGCGCTATATCGACCCTTGGAATTGTAACCTGCCCATCGTTTCCCACCGCTACATGCACCACCGCTGCCGCATAGGTCAGAAAGCTGCGGTGGACGGCGACGCCCCTCCCCTGCCTGGGCGGCAGCGGAGCACCCCACTCGCTGCTGCGCACGACGAGATCGAGAACACCGCGCAGCCGGCCGGTATCGACCGGATACATGTCGAGCGAAGCCCCGTAATTCGGGTAGTCGACGTGCATGGCAGCGAAGTCGAGCTTGCGCGGCTCACCGAGTAACTGGCGCAGATACTCGACCGGATCCTTGCCCGCGGCGTAAGCGAGTTCGTCCGCAAACGAGCACACCGCAAATGCGTGCGGGATGTTGAAGACTGAGCGATACCAGCCGATCCTCACGTGGGCGGCAGCGGGCCCGTTTTCGCAACGGACGTTGCTGATCGCATACGGCATGTCGGTGACGCCCTGCTGAAGCTCGCCCGCGCTGCCGTAGATGACGTCCGGTTGAAACGTCGATTCGATTGCCGGAAATACGGTGCGGTGCAGCCAGGCGGTCGCACGCCCCTCGGCGTCAAGCCCCGCCTCGAGATGCTGGGCACAGATCGCGTGATAGTAGTCGTGCTGAATATCGTCTTCGCGCGTCCATGTCACCTTGACGGGCGCACCGATGCGACGCGAGAGCAGCGCCGTCTCGGCCACGTAGTCGGGCTTGGACTTGCGGCCGAACGCGCCGCCGAGAAGCGTTACGTTGACCGTTACGTCCTCCACTGGCACGCCGAGGACTTCCGCAGCGGTCGTGCGCGCCTGTTGCGGGAATTGCGTCGGCGTCCAGATCTCACACTTGCCGTCGACGAAATTGGCTACTGCGTTTGGCACTTCCATGGGTGCGTGCGCGTAATGTGGGATGAAATAATCCGCCGCGATGCGGCGTTGCGCAGCGGCGAGCGTTGCGTCGACATCGCCTTGATCACGCACGATCCGTCCGGGTTGCTTCGCCGCTGCCTCGATCTGGGCCCGATAGGCCGTCGTGTCGTGACTGGCGTTGGAGCCGAAATCCCAAGTGATCTTGAGCTTTTGCCGGCCCTGCTGCGCCGACCAGGTGTCGCGGGCAATAACGGCAATTCCGCCGAGCGGATCGTATCCCGACGGAATCGGGGTTGCCGGGATCTCCAACACCTGCTCGACGCCGGGCACTTTCAGCGCTTCCGTGGCGTCAAACTGCAGCGCTTTGCCGCCATAGACCGGGCAGCGCTCGATGCTCGCGTACTTCATCCCGGGTAGCACCACATCGATGCCGTAGGTCGCCTTGCCGCGGACGATGTCATCAAGATCGACAATCGGAATGGGTTTGCCGACGTACCGCCATTCGCTCGCCGACTTGAACCGCAGTTCCATGTGGTCTGGGGTCGGTATCTCCATCGTGGCGGCGACCTTCGCGGCGTCGCCGAATGACATCTGCCGGCCGCTCGCCGCGTGAAAGATGGCATGATTACGCGCCCGGCAGTCGTTCGCGTTGACGCCCCAGACATGCGCGGCAGCCGCCTCGAGCATTTGACGCGCCGAAGCGCCCGCTTCCCGCATAGGCTGATAGAATTGGCGCGTGCTGCGCGACCCGTCGGTGTTCTGATCGCCGTATTTCGGATCGCCCTGGGCTTGCACGACCTTGACCCGGCTCCAGTCCGCCTCGAGCTCGTCGGCGAGCACCATGGGCAATCCCGTCCTGATCCCGGTGCCCATTTCCGACCGGTGCGCGACGATTGTCACGAGACCAGTCTCGTCGATCATCAAGTACACATTCGGCTCAAAGGTCGCTCTCGCAGAAGCATCAGCCGGACCGGCAGGCATTTTGCGAAAACCGGCGTAGATGCCGAGCACGAGGCCAGCGGCCGCAACGCCACCGATCATGACTTCGCGCCGGCTGAGATTAACGAGGTGTGTCATCAGATCGCCCCCGCTGCAGATCTGATCGCAGCGCGTATGCGCACATACGTGCCGCAACGGCAGATGTTGCCGGACATGGCGTCGGTGATCTGCTGATCCGTCGGCTTTGGCGTCTGCTTGAGAAGAGCCGCGGCCTGCATCATCTGACCGGGCTGGCAATAGCCGCACTGGGGCACGTTGTTTGCGCGCCAAGCCTGCTGGACGGCATGCGTGCCGTCCGGGCTTAGTCCTTCGATGGTGACAATCTCATGCCCAGCCGCAACCGACAGCGGCGTGATGCAAGAGCGCACCGCCTGGCCATCCATGTGTACGGTGCACGCACCACAAGCACCGATGCCACAGCCGAATTTTGTGCCGGTCAGGCCGAGAATGTCCCGGATGACCCACAGCAAAGGCATTTGCGGATCGGCATTTACATTGCGTAAGTCGCCGTTGATCTTGATCTGAGGCATGTGAGATTCCGTCGAGCGGCTGCACCGGCAAGCATTTGGCAATGGAGCCGCTCAACATGTTTAGGCGCATTGCGCTGATTGATGTGATGTTGCGGCGATCTTTAGGGACGTATCGGCGCCGCACCGGCGGGGTCAGCGGCTGGAACATCGGCTTGGCACGCTGGTGGCCTGACCCGCGGTGCGGCCGGCTGGCGGCCCAACAATTACGGCGCCCCTTGAAAGCGCTGTTTCAGGCAAGACCGCGCAAATCTCGGCAATTCCCAGAAAGTGTTTCCTCCGGCTGCCAACCACAATGTAGGACCATGTTTCTGCCCACCAACTGGCGCTGGCTGAAAGCCGGCCTCACGGCGGTCATGGTCACGTCCGCCGCGGCCGGTGCTGCTCAAGTGGCGCACGAGGGGCCGAGCACAATCCTTTCGCCTGCTGCCTTGAAGGAAATTGCGCAAGTCGAAGCCGAGATCGATCGCATAGAGACTCAAGCCCTCGAGCGGCTGCTCACACCGCCAGACAATCAGGTGCAGCAAGTCGAGCTGCTCGGCAAATTGATGCTGTATGACAAAGAGCTCTCGGTGAACCGCAATGAAGCTTGCGCTTTCTGCCACACGCCGGAGACCGGCTTCACCGGCCCGGTGTCGGAGCTCAATCGCACGACCGGCTCCTACCCCGGCTCGGTGCGCACCCGCTTCAGCGACCGCAAACCACAAACCCACGCTTATGCGCCGCTCTCGCCTGTGCTCCATTACAACCCCGGCCAGGGTGATCTCGTCGGTGGTAATTTCTGGGACATGCGCGCGACCGGCCGTCGATTGGGGAATCCGGCTGCTGAGCAGGCGCAGGGACCGCCGACCAATCCGGTAGAAATGGGTCTCCCCGATATCGCTTGCGCGGTGTATCGCGCATCGCAGCGGCCCTATCGCACTCTCTTCGAACAGGTCTGGGGTCGACAGGCCTTTGCCATCCAATGGCCGGCAGATGTGGAGCAGGTCTGCAACCAGCCGGGACCGCCACCCGCGAACGACCCGATGCCGGTGCATCTCAGCGATCTCGATCGCGGCCGGGCCGCCGCTACATTCGATCAGATGGCTCAGTCCATCGCCGGTTATGAAGCCTCCGCCGAGGTCACGACATTCACTTCCAAGTTTGATGCGGTGCAGGCCGGGAAGGCACAATTCTCGGCCGAGGAGCAGTTGGGCTACGAGCTCTTCCGCGGCAAGGCGCAATGCAACGCCTGTCACCGCGACGGCGGCCCTGGGGAAGATCCGCTGTTTACCGATTTTACCGCAAGCAATATCGGGACTCCGGCAAATCCGCGGCTGCCGTATTATGTCGAGCAGCAACCCGACGCACGCGGTTACGTGGCCAATCCCGCCGGATCAGCGTTTATTGACCTCGGCGTCGGCCGTTTTCTCACCCAGAACCATCTGCTCAGCCAGCCATCCGCGGTGGATGCGCGTTGGCTGCCGCTCACGCCTGAGAATCAGGGACGCTTCCAGGTGCCCACGCTGCGCAACGTGGACAAGCGGCCTTATGCTACCTTCGTGAAAGCGTATGCGCACAACGGTTACTTCAAGAGCCTCAAATCCATCGTGCATTTCTACAATACGCGCGATGTGCTCCCGCGCTGCCGCCCCAATGATCCCGGCGAGGGCACCACCTGTTGGCCGGCGCCGGAGTCGACCGACAACATGAACACGAAGCGCGTCGGGCGGCTCGGCCTTTCCGACGCAGAGGAGGATGCACTCGTGGCATTTATGCAGACGCTTACCGATGGTTACATGCAACGTTAACGACGAAGACTTCAAGCAGCGAGAAGCCTTGCGGGCTGGAGGAGAACGGCTGCTCGAAATGATTGCGACTGGGGTCGATCTGAAACAAATCCTCACGGCCCTGTGCCTGACCATCGAGGAGCAGCGAAGCGGGACCCTTGCGTCAGTCTTGTTGCTCAACCCCGATGGCGTTCACCTCGATATCGCTGCTGCTCCGAATCTGCCCGCTGAATGGAAGCAGCAGATGCAAAAGTTACCGATCGGACCGTGCGCCGGCTCGTGTGGCACCGCGGCGTACCGAGCATCGCTGGTCATTGCCTCGGATATTATGAGTGATCCGCTATGGGATCTCCCGGAGCATCGGGCTTGCGCACTCAAACATGGGCTGCGGGCCTCGTGGTCGAGTCCGGTACTGTCATCACAAGGCAAGCTATTGGGGACCTTCTGCCTGTACTACCGCGAGCCGCGCAGCCCGAAGCCGAAAGACCTGGAGCGGATCGGCCTGGCAACGCATTGGGCACGGCTGGCGATTGGACGCGATCGTGCAGCGGAAGCCTTGCGGCGCAATGAAGCTTACCTCACGGAAGCGCAGAAGCTGACCCACACCGGCAGCTGGGCGTGGAAGCCCGGGCAGGACAGGAGACTTCACGGGTACTGGTCCGAGGAAATGTTCCGGATTTTTGGATTGGATGCGCGCAACGGTCTGCCGAGCGACGATACATTCTGGCAATGCATCCACCCGAACGACCGGGACAAAGTCCGCCAAGCGGTCCAAACAGCAGTCGATCGGAAATCCGACTACGCTGTCGATTACAGGATCGTGCTGTCTGAAGGGAAACTGAAATACATCCAGGCCATAGGCCATCCCGTGCTCGATGCGAACGGCGAGATTATCGAATACGTCGGCACCGCAGTCGATGTGACCGAGCGGGAAAGGCTGCGCCAGCTCGAGACCGATCTTGCGCACATCAACCGCGTCAGCATGATGGGAGAGCTCGCAGCCTCACTGGCTCATGATATGAAACAGCCACTCACCGGTGCTGCAATGAATGCCAACGCGTGCGCACGATGGTTGCGCCGTGATCCGCCCGACCTGCGCGAGGCACGCGACGCTGCCTCCAGAATGGTAAGCAACGTGATGCGCGCGAGCGATATTATCGACCGAGTGCGCGCTCTCTACACGCGAGCTACGCCGATGCAGGAGTTGGTCGACCTTAATGAAGTCATCGAAGATATGATTGATTTGCTGCACAATACCGCGAGTCGGACCTCTGTTGCGATCCGGACCGATCTTGACCCCGACCTCCCGGGAATTACTGCTGATCGCGTGCAGTTGCAGCAGGTTTTAATGAACCTGATGCTCAACGGCATCGAGGCCATGAAAGATACGGGCGGTGAGCTCGGCCTGGCATCGAGGGCAACGCGAGATGGCGACGTCGTGATCTCGGTGAGCGATGCAGGGATCGGCCTTCCACAGCATGAAAGCGAGCGCATTTTCGAAGCATTCTTTACCACCAAACCGCAAGGCAGCGGCATGGGCCTCTCTATCAGTCGAAGAATTATCGAGTCGCATGGCGGTCGTTTGTGGGCGAGCCGCAACACCGGGCGCGGCGCTACGTTTGAGTTCACTCTTCCCACGGACGGCAACCGCTCCCAAATCGGCGCAAGCGTGCTTGAGAATGCGCAAGGATGAACAAGATTCTGAGGAAGAATCGGACTAGCTGATAAGGGAGCAAGGAATAACAGGGAAACACGATCATGAAACTTGTCTGCGCAGCCATGCTTGCCGCAGCTCATGTGGCGGGATCGACCTGCTGCTTCGCCGCGAATTCTGCCCTGATCCCAGTCGCTCATCCTGAGGGATTTTCGCAAAGTGCTGCCCCTCGCTTCGCGCCACCCATCCCGCCGCCTCAGCTTGAGTGGCCGACCTTGCCGGCTCCCGATCTGAGAGATCGGATTCCAGCCCCGCTGCCAGAGCCGGCGAAGCCACCCGTCATCAACGGGCCGTGCGCAAGCGGAAGCTGTTTGTGATAGCGACAAACAGATCATTTCAACCACATCCCCATGCGCTCCACCGCCTCCCGCATCTGCGCGCTCGCGCCGGCATAGCAGAGGCGGACGAAGCGCCTCCCCTCGATGGGATCAAAATCGACGCCTGGCGTGACCGCCACGTGCGTTTCCGCCAGCATGCGCTTTGCAAATTCAAAGCTGTCGTTGGAAAAGCGAGAGACATCCGCATAAAGGTAGAACGCGCCGTCCACCGGTAGAATTTTATCGATGCCGATCTTTGGCAGGCCTTCGAGCAGAATTCTCCGGTTATCCTCGTAGCCATGCTTGACCGCCTCCATTTCCGTGCGCCCATCGAAAGCCGCCAAAGCGGCAATCTGCGAGAGCGTCGGAACTGAAATCGCAAGATTGCCTTGCAATCGTTCAATGGGCCGGATCAACGCGGGCGGAACGACCATCCAACCGATACGCCAGCCGGTCATGCAGAAATATTTCGAGAACGAGTTGATGATGATGGCGCTGCCGGAGAGCTTGGCAGCGGTTTCGGCGGGAAACGCGTAATCGAGACCGTGATAGATCTCATCGGAAATGAACCTGATGCCCTCGCTGTCAGCAGCAGTGATCAGATCACGCAGCACTTGCGAGGTCACCATGGTACCGGTCGGATTGGCAGGGCTCGCAACCAGCACGCCCTTGAGCGGCGCCTTACGGTGTTCGGCAATCAGCATCTCGGGCGTGATCGCCCAGCGTGTCGCCGGCGTGGTCGCCATCAACACCGGCTTGCAGCCGAGCGCGGTGAGGATGTGCCGGTACGGCGGGTAGCCGGGCAGCGCGACCGCCACGCGATCTCCGGCCTCAAACAACGCGAGGAATGCGAGCGTAAATCCCCCCGAAGATCCGGTGGTGATGGCCACGCACTGGGGATCGATCTCGATCCCGTACATCTCGTGGTAATGCCGCGCGACGCGCGCGCGCAGCGGAGCCATGCCGAGCGTCTCGGTATAGCCGAGTCGCGGTGAGGCAAGCGCGTGGCGCGCAGCCGCAAGTGCGCTCTTCGGCGCCGGCGCGGCCGGCTGGCCGACCTCCATATGAATGACACGGCCGCCCTGCTCTTCGATGCGCGCGGCGGCCGCCATCACGTCCATGACCATGAAGGCGGGAACATCGCTGCGCCGGGAAGGCGTGATCAACCGTCGTGCCGCATCCAGCATGTCTATGGACCTTCGATCATGGCTGCCGCCCGCCCCGCTGTCGCCGTATTTGTGCAGACATTTCGCCCCGGATATCCCGCAAAGAGACACGCTCGTCGTGGCCGCATTGACGTTCGAGGCCGCCACTAGGGTGCGCGCGAAACTGCTGAGAAGCTAGGCGGACATGACCGGATCAGCCACACCTATCAGCACCCGCCGCAGCGCGCCAGCGGCGCGAGCGGTGGCGCTCATAACGGCGAGCGTGCTTGTCACCACGAGCCTGCCCGCGCAGGCACAAAAAGGGCCGCCGATCATCCGCGATACGGAAATCGAGCAACTGCTCAAAGAGTATACACAGCCGATCCTCAAGGCAGCAGGGCTTTCCCAGCAGAATATCCAGGTCGTCATCATCAACGAGCGCTCGTTCAACGCTTTCGTGGCGGACGGCCGTCGCATCTTTGTCAACGGCGGTGCGTTATTGGACTCGAACACGCCCAACGAGATCATCGGGGTGCTGGCGCATGAGTCCGGCCACATTGCGGGCGGACATCTCGCGCGGCTGCGCGAACAGCTGGCTGCCGCCTCGACGCAAACCATCCTCGCGATGATTCTGGGGGTCGGCGCAATGGTTGCCGGCAGCCGCAGCGGCAATTCGGGATTGACCCAGGGGGGCGTCGGTGCGTTGACGGCTCCAAGTGCCGCCATCCAGAACTCGCTGTTCGCCTATCTGCGCGCCCAGGAAGAGCAGGCCGATCGCGCCGGTGTAAAATTTCTCACAGCGACCGGGCAATCGCCAAAGGGCATGTATGACACGTTCAAGCGGCTTGCGGACCAGATGCTGTACCAGACACAGTACATCAATCCTTATATGCAGTCGCATCCACTGCCGAGCGAACGCGTCGCGGCGCTCGAAGGCATGGCCAAGGGCAGCCCGTACTGGAACGTCAAGGATCCGCCCGCCTTGCAGGCGCGCCATGACCTCATGCGCGCCAAGCTGTTTGCCTTCCTGGAACGGCCGGAGGCGGTCGCGCGCCGGTATCCGTCAAGCGACGGCAGCCTCGCCGCGCGTTACGCCCGCGCAATCGCCACGTATCGCTTCGCCGATTCCCGCGCCGCGGCGGCGCAGATCGATGCACTCATCGCCATACAGCCGCAAAATCCGTACTTCCATGAGCTTAAAGGCCAGATGCTGCTGGAATCGGGCAGGCCGGCGGAGGCGATTGGCCCGCTGCGCCATGCAGCTCAGCTGGCGCCCAACCCCGCGCTGATCCAGATCATGCTCGGCCAGGCTCTCGTCGCCTCGCACGATCGCGCGCACAATGAGGAGGCAGTCTCGATTCTGCAGGCGGCGCTGCTGCGCGAGCCGGAATCGCCCGACGGCTATACGCAGCTTGCCATGGCATACGCGCAGAAGAACGATCTTGCGCGGGCGGATCTCGCCTCCGCCCAGGCCGCCTTCATGCGCGGCGATATCAGGACGGCGCGCGAGATCGCCGCCCGCGCCAAGACACGCTTCCCGGTCGGCTCGCCGGGGTGGGTCAAGGCTGACGACATCGCGAGCTACAAACCACCGCAGCAGAGCGCGCTGCGCCCTTAATGATGAAAGGATCAATGCCAATGCAATCCTGTATTCGCGCGATCGCAGCCGGCTCGCTCGCGGCATTGCTTGCCGCCCCCCTTTGCGCGCCGGCGCACGCGCAATCGTTCAGCAGCGAACAGCGCGGTGAAATTGAAGGAATCATCAAAGATTATCTGATGAGCCATCCTGAGCTGCTGCAGGACGTGCTGGCCGAGCTGGAGAAACGCCAATCCGCAGCTGATGCGGAAAAGCACGGCGCGGCCCTGAAGGAATACAGCGCCGCAATTTTCAGCTCCCCGCGCCAGGTCACGCTGGGGAACGCCGAGGGCGATGTCACCCTGGTCGAGTTCTTCGATTACAACTGCGGTTACTGCAAGCGCGCCATGAACGACATGATGGAACTGCTCAACAGTGATCCGAAGCTGCGCTTCGTGCTCAAGGAGTTTCCGGTACTGGGGGATGGCTCGGTGCAAGCGGCCCATGTGGCGGCTGCCGCGCGGATGCAGGACAAGACCGGCAAGAAATATCTCGAGTTTCATGTCAAGCTCCTGAGCGGCCGCGGTCCGGCCGACAAGGCGCGCGCGCTCGCGGTGGCCAAGGAGGTTGGCTTCGATATGGCCCGCATCGAAAAGGACATGTCGGGCCCCGAGGTCAAGGCGCAGCTGGAGGAGAGTTTCAAGCTCGCCGAGGCGCTTGGTCTCAACGGCACGCCGAGCTATGTGGTGGGCAGCGAAGTGGTCATTGGAGCTGTCGGCCTCAGTGCGCTGCGGGAGAAGGTGAACACCGCGCGTTGCGGCAAGACCACGTGCTGATTGTAAATAGCCCGTAGCCCGGATGAGCCAACGGGCCGGCGCGAAGCGCCGCCCGATGACAGGCTCCGCGAAATCCGGGATGGCCGCGGCGGCGAGGACGGCCCCCGCCTTTCGCTCCGCTCAGGCCGGCTTGCAGAGCAGCCGATCTGAAAGTGCGCTGCCTCTCGATTGCGCATCGGCTTTCCCTTCCCGGCCAACGTCCTTATAAGTCTCCTTCTCAGTAGGCCGGACTGAGCGCAGCGAAATCCGAGACAACTACGGCGCCCCCGGGTTTCGCTGCGCTCACCCGGGCTACTCCGCGGGGATCGGACGCGCTTGATGGCGAGCACTGTTTACATCCTCAATGGACCTAATCTCAATCTCCTCGGCACGCGCGAGCCCGAGGTGTACGGCCGCGCAACCCTGATCGACGTGGAAAAGCTTTGCCGGGAGACCGCAAAGCATCACCGCTTCGAGGTTGAGTTCCGGCAGACCAACCACGAGGGAGAGATAGTCGACTGGATCCATGAGGCTGCCGCCAAGGGAGGCGCGGGCATTATCATCAATCCGGGTGCCTATACCCACACTTCCATTGCCCTTCGAGACGCGGTCGCCGCGGTGGATTTACCGGTGATCGAGGTTCACATCAGCAATATTTTCGCGCGCGAGAGCTTCCGGCGCAGATCGCACATCGCGCCCGTAGCCAAAGCAAGCTTGTGCGGCTTCGGGATTCACGGTTATGCGCTGGCAATCGACGGATTGGCGAAGCTGGCGCAGACGAAAGAGCGAACAGCATGAGCGGCGAGCGCACCAAACACGCTCCCACCGTGGACCGCGAGCTCATCCGCGAACTGGCGCGCCTGCTGGAGGAGACCGGTCTCACTGAAATCGAGTTCGAGCGCGGTGGCCTGCGCGTGCGGGTCGCGCGGCAGTTACAGGTGTCATCCGCGGCCTTGCCGGTGCCGGCCACTCCAATCGAAGCGGCGGTCCAAAGCGCCGAAGGGGCGTTACTCGATCCGGCCAAGCATCCCGGCGTAATCACCTCACCCATGGTGGGGACCGCTTACCTCGGCCCGGAACCGGGCGCTCGGCCGTTCGTCGAGGTCGGCACCCGCGTGGGAGTCGGGGACACGCTTCTGATCGTCGAAGCGATGAAGACAATGAATCAAATTCCGTCGCCGCGCGCAGGGACCGTCATCCAGATTCTCATCGAGGACGGACAGCCGGTCGAATTCGGCGAGCCGCTGATGATCATCGAATGAAGCGATGTTCGATAAAATCCTGATTGCAAATCGCGGCGAGATCGCGCTTCGCATTCTGCGGGCATGCAAGGAACTCGGCATTTCCTCGGTCGCCGTGCATTCCACGGCAGACGAGGATGCGATGCATGTGCGACTTGCCGATGAGAGCGTGTGCATCGGGCCGCCACCCGCGCGCGACAGCTATCTCAATATTCCGGCGCTGCTCGCGGCCTGCGAGATTACCGGAGCGGATGCAGTCCATCCCGGCTACGGCTTTCTTTCCGAGAACGCGCGCTTTGCCGAAATTCTCCAGGAGCACAGCATCCATTTCATCGGTCCCAAGCCAGCGCATATCCGGCTCATGGGCGACAAGATCGAGGCCAAGCGCACGGCCAAACGGCTTGGCATCCCGGTGGTGCCGGGATCGGATGGGCCGATCTCCACATCGCAGGAGGCGATTTCGGTTGCGAACTCGATTGGTTTTCCGGTGCTGGTCAAGGCAGCCGCAGGCGGCGGCGGCCGCGGGATCAAGATCGTGCAAAAACCGGAAGACTTCGAAGCGATGCTTGCCACCGCGCGTGCCGAGGCCAAGGCCGCGTTTGCGGAAGATTCGGTCTACATCGAAAAATATCTGGCTGAGCCCCGCCACATCGAATTCCAGGTGCTCGGTGACGGTCATGGCCGCGCCATTCATCTGGGCGAACGCGATTGCTCGCTGCAACGCCGCTACCAGAAGCTCTGGGAGGAAGGCCCCTCCCCTGCTCTCAATGAGCCGATGCGCGAGTCAATCGGCGAGACCGTCGCCAAGGCGATGCGGGAGCTGGAATATCTCGGCGCCGGAACGGTCGAGTTTCTTTACGATAATGGGAATTTTTATTTCATCGAGATGAACACGCGAATCCAGGTCGAGCATCCGGTCACGGAGATGATCACCGATATCGATCTTGTGCTGGAACAGATCCGTGTCGCCGCGGGCGGCGATCTCGAAATATCCCAGTCGGACGTGAAGTTTCACGGCCATGCTGTCGAATGCCGTATCAATGCGGAAAACCCGGTCTCGTTTCGGGCTTCGCCGGGCAAGATCGTGCACTATCATCCCCCCGGCGGTCTTGGGGTGCGCGTGGATTCGGCGGTCTACCATGGCTATTCCATCCCACCCTACTACGACTCGCTTGTGGGCAAGCTCATCGTGCACGGAAAGACTCGCGGCGAGTGCCTGATGCGGCTCAAACGCGCGCTCGATGAATTCGTCATCGATGGGATCGAGACAACGATGCCGCTGTTCCGTGCGCTCGTGCGGGAAAAGGATATCATCGACGGGGACTATCACATCCACTGGCTGGAAGAGTTTCTGCGCAGCGGACGCATGAACGGGTAGGTTGGGGCAGCGACTCGGTAGCCCGGATTGAGCGGAACCGAAATCCGGGACCAACATAGCGGCCACAACGTTCCCGGGTTTCGCTTCGCTCAACCCGGGCTACACCGACCGTCCGCTACGCGATCGCAGCCGCGATCTCGTGCTTGAACACCAAATCTCCCACAATCCGCCCCAGCATGTTGAGATCATAGGGCTTGGGAAGAAACATTGCGCCCGCAACAGCCTCGCTCGCATCCAGCCGGTAGCGCCCCGACGTGAAAATCACCGGCAGATCGGAACGCAGTCGTCGCGCGCAGCGCGCGAGCGCCGTGCCATCCATCCCGCCGGGCAGGTCAATGTCGGTGAATAGAATGTCGACGGGAGACTCGGCGGCAAGCCGGCGTAGCGCATCCCCCGCATTCGCGGCCGTCTCGACCTCAAACCCCTGCTCTTGCAGCGCTTCGGCAGCGATGTCGCTGATCAAAGGCTCGTCTTCGACCAGCAGCACGCGGCCACGGCCACGTGGTACTCCGCGATCTTGCATCCCCCAGCCCCTCGTCTGCTTGCACTCTCATCGTAAATGCACAGCAATGATAATGGCGCACAAGTTACGAAAATATGCAGAGAAGTCGGCTAAAATCGGGTTAAGAAGTAGCCAAAGGATTGCTGAATCGTTAACGCATCCTATGTGGTGGAATTGTCAGGGCTCGGATGGAGGCCAATGGCAAATCGCGAAACGGCGCTGATCGAGATCACCCCCGAAGTGCTGCTCAAGGCCTATGCCTGCGGAATATTTCCGATGGCCGAGAGCGCGGATGATCCGGCGCTGTTCTGGATCGAGCCCGAGAAACGCGGCGTCATTCCGCTCGACCGCTTCCATATCCCGGCCCGGCTTGTGCGTACCATACGCTCGGATCGTTTCACCGTAACAGTCGATCGCGATTTCGACGGTGTGCTTGACGGGTGTGCGCAGCCTTGGCCGGGACGTCCGCGCACCTGGATCAACACCCGCATCCGCACGCTTTACCGCAAGCTCTACGAGCGCCGGCACTGCCACAGCCTCGAGGTCTACGAGGGCAACGCGCTGGTCGGCGGGCTCTATGGGGTCACGCTGGGGCGCGCGTTCTTCGGCGAGAGCATGTTCCATCGCGGGCGCGATGCGTCCAAGGTCGCGCTCGTGCATCTGGTGGCACGGCTCAAGGCCGGCGGTTTCAAGCTGCTCGATACCCAGTTCGTCACCGATCACTTGCGGACATTCGGAGCGATCGAGGTGCCGCGGCGGCAATATCACAAATTGCTCGAAGCCGCGCTGTCGGGCGAGGCCGATTTCGGAGCGCTCGACCTCAAGCGGCCGGTGCCCGGAGCGCAGATCCTCGCCCGCCTCGCCCGCGACGGAGGGTGACTGCGCGGGCCCAGTATCGGTTGCTCGTCTTGCGCCCGCTGGAGCACTATCAACCGGATCGACTGATCGCATTCACTCCATCGAAAGTGCTTCCCGATGTGGGAACTCGAACGATGACCCCCCGTGCGCTCGAGGCCCGCGCCGGCGCACCCCACTGGACGCGCTGGGGTCAGCTCGCGCTCGGCATCATCTGCCTTGTGATGATCGCCAACTTGCAATACGGGTGGACGCTTTTCATCGATCCCATCGACCAGAAGCATCACTGGGGCAGAGCGGCAATCCAGGTGGCATTTACGATCTTTGTTATGACAGAGACTTATCTGCAGCCGGTCGGCGGCTATTTGATCGATCGACTTGGTCCGCGCGTGATGGTCTGCGCCAGCGGAGCGATGGTCGCGCTTGCCTGGGCGATCAATTCCGTGGCCGATTCCCTTGCCCTCCTCTATCTCGGCGCGTTCATCGCCGGCTTCGGAGCGGGCCCCATCTTCGGGGCAACGATTGGCAACGCGCTGAAGTGGTTTCCCGAGCGGCGTGGGCTTGCTGCCGGGCTCACGTCCGCCGGTTTCGGCGCCGGGTCCGCGCTCACGGTCGTGCCGCTCGCGAACATGATTCAGGCGCGCGGTTACGAGGCGGCGTACCTCTGGTTCGGGCTTGCTCAGGGCCTCGTTATCATGCTCGCAGCGCTGCTGCTGCGTGCGCCGCAGCCAACCGAGGTAAAGCTGTCGGCAACTTCCTCTTGCGCCCAACACCGGCGCGACTACGCACCTTCCGAGACTTTGAGATCGTCGCCGTTCTGGTTCATGTACGCGATGTTCGTCATGGTCGGAACCGGCGGATTGATGGTGACGGCGCAGCTTGCACCAGTGGCGCGCGATTTTGCGATCGATACGGCCGAAGTATCGATGCTCGGGGTGACCATGCCCGCCCTGAGCTTCGCGCTGGCAATGGGCCTTGTGGGCAACGGCTTGTCGCGGCCGTTCTTCGGTTGGCTATCCGACTTCGCCGATCGCGAGAACACGATGTTCATCGCCTTTCTGCTGGAAGGCTTCAGCATCCTGGCGCTTTTGCTATTTGCAAACAGCCCGTACCTTTTTGTCTTGCTGTCCGGGCTGGTCTTCTTCGCATGGGGCGAGATTTTTGCGCTCTTCCCGGCCACCTGCGCCGACACCTATGGACGCAGATTCATCAATACCAATTACGGAATGCTCTATACCGCCAAGGGCACGGCCGCTCTGCTCGTTCCATTCGGGAACGTGCTGATGAGCGCAACCGGGAGCTGGACAATGGTTTTTGCACTCGCCTCGGTGCTGAACTTCGGGGCGGCAATCCTGGCATTGATCGCGCTCAAACCAGCACGACTGCGCATGCTCGAGAAAGAAGGCTTCCTAGCAACGGAGCCGATGACGAGGTGATCACGGGTGAGCCGGAAGCTGCCCCTCCGTGCGCCGGCGCAGCACCCCACTCACCAGCGAGCCGACACTGGGAACCTCATTTTCCGCAAATGCAACGGGCCGGCATAGATCCATTACGATAATTCCAAGCCGCGCCATGCGGTAAGCGGCATAGAGTGCATCCGCAGTCATGGTTGCAAACCGCTCGGTGACCGCGCCGCCGAGATGCTGGACGAGGGAAGCGCTGGCGAGATCGACCGCGCCGAGCTTCCCGGCTTCGAAAACCAGGCGCCGCAGAAGGTGCACGGTCGTTGCAGCGGTCGGCCGATGGCCGTAGGCACCGGCAATCCCACGTACCATGCGCACGCCGCAGGCAAGGAAAAAGGCGGCGTCCGTCAGGGCGGTGGGGCTGATCGCGGTGATGCCAAAGGCACGCAACACCGCGGTGCGTACATGCGCCTGTGCGCGCTCGTCGAGCTTCCTCATCACGCCGCGCGAGAGGAGATCGATCTGCTGCGGCCGGCTGTGATGGGGTTGTATCTCGCGCTGGAACGCCGCGATGGCGCGTTCGGTCTCGCGATCGCGCGGCAGCACGGCGAGCACCTCGGCCACGGCGTTGCGGATCTCAGCCGGCGCAAGCTCGCGGTCGGACAGACGCTGGCGTACCTCCTCGACGTTCTTGAGGCGCAGCAGGCTCACCGTCTCGCGAACGATAACGGCGCCCGCCCCGGTGACCCCGGCCGTCATGGCAAATGCCGCGAGCACGCCCAAAGTGGCGCTGCGGTCAAACGCGGCGGTAATCCAGGCCGCCGCGTCCACGGCCGCCCACCCCACCAGCAACACCGCTATCCCGGTAAGACCAAAGGTCACCACGCGATCCCGCCTGGGAGTTGGCGCAGGCACCACAGCTGTGGTGGGGCGCTCGGCCGGAACGATCGGCTCGTTGCGCTCGGTCGCGATCACGCGCGGGCCGAGCGCCGGGATGGACGTTGCTTCATCCGCAAGCCCGACCTCAATGATTCGCGGAGCCAACTCCTGCTCCTTCGTCTGTTGTGCAGTACTCATCGCAAGCGGTCTCCCAACAGAAACTCGAGCGCAAGGTCGAGATTGATGTGAGCGATGCCCTCGATCGGGGCGGGATCCAGGGCGGGGGGTTCGAACACCGGCACGTTGAGAAACGGGGAGGCCCAGGCATCCGCGCGCGGCGGGCGGATTGGCACATTGCCGACGAAAAATTTCGACTGGCTCTTCGCTCCAACCGGCCGCCCCACGACCACCTGCACGCGATGACCGTCAATCACCTGGGAATCCTCCGCGGTGCAAATGACGGAGGCAATGGCGGTTACATCCAACTTCGCGTGGCTGCTCATCACGTCGAGCGCTGGCAGCGCAGCCATGTTCCGCAGCAAAGCAGCGAGGTGATCGCGCTGGATGTCCGGCACGTGGTCGGCCTTGGTCGCGGCAAACAAGGTCCTGTCGATATGGGGCCCAAGCAGCAGCTTCGAGAGAATACCACCGTGGCCGTAGCGAAAGCTCTCCACCATGGTGGCGATTGCGCGCCGGGTATCTTCGAACGCCTCGCGGCCCGCCAGCAGCGCGCGCAGAACATCGACCAGAACGATCTGTCGCGAGTAATGCCGGAAATGATCCTCGTAAAACCGGCTCACCACCTCGCGTTTGTAGCCCTCGAAGCGTTCCGCCATGAGAGCGCCGAGGCTATGCGGGGCGGTGCTCTCGGCAATCCCCGCGGGATTTTCCTCTCCAACCTCGAGCGGCGCAAACCAGAGATAGGGCCCGTCCGGCAACGTCCCTCGGCACAGGAATCTGCCCGGCTGCAGATAGGCCAAGGCATGTTCATCGCGCGCTTTGAAGAGACAGGCGCAATAGAGATCATGGGCCTGTTTGGCGATTTCATCGCTCGCAGGTTCGCGCGATCGATGCTGGGCAATGAAGGTTAGAAAATCGCGGCCTATTTCGGCGCGCGCACCGCCGCGAAACAGGCGCAACGTCGCGCGCGACCAATCGGCGAAACTCTGATCGAGCAGCGCAAGATCGAGCAGCCATTCACCGGGATAGTCCACGACGCGCAGCGTTACCGTTGCCGGAGTACCGGTAACCTCGCTGACTAGCCTTCCGATGGTGTTTGCAGGGGTGAAGCGGAGCTTGAGCCCGATCTCGCTGATATCGGTGGTGCGCGCCGGCCAGTCCGGAAATTGCCCGGCCATCTTCTCGATGTTGCGCAGATACGGAAATCTCGGCAGCCGGTGCGCGCTCTCGCTTTCGAGAGAGGTGGATAAGAGCCGGCGCTCTCCCACAACCCCAAGGAGCGGCATGCGATAGGGATTGTGGAGCGCGCTAAGGAGATTATGGATGAGGCTCGTGATAAAGACGGTCTTGCCGGAGCGGCTCAGTCCGGTTACCGCAAGCCAGACGGTGGCGCCCCCCGCCAATTCCCCGAGATTGCTGGCAAGACGCTCGGAGGCTTGCACAACGATCGGCGGCAGCCAGCTCAAATTGATCATCGGATTGTTCCACGTGCGGCGCCATCGACATGGTTGTAAATGAGGGCGGGCGCAAGTGGTGGACGGGCGCGATCAGGTGCTAGGGTGGGCCAAGGCACGCGTCCTGTCTGCGCTGCCCACGCGCAGACGCCACAGCGAGTGATTGTGCCCACCTTATTATGCTCGACCGGCTTGACCTCGAACCCTTGTTCTTTGCCCCGTTCGTCTCCTCGCTCATGCGGGTGGAACCGGCATGGATCGACTACAACGGCCATCTGAACATGGCCTACTACAACGTGCTGTTCGACCGTGCAGTCGACGAAGTTTTCGAGCTGTTA